>JAFNAH010000513.1 GCA_017860075.1 Acidobacteriota bacterium
CGTAATGATCCCGAGGATGGAGGTGACCGCCGCAGAGGTCGACGCGCCGGTGCGCGAGATCATCGACCTGGTGCAGAAGACCAACTACTCGAGGATCCCCATCTACAAACAGAAATTCGACAACATCCTGGGGATTCTGAACGTCAAGGACCTGCTGCAGAAACTGGGCGGCGAAGGGGACATCAACCTCAAGCTCATGCTCAGGCCGGCACATTTTGTCCCGGACATGGCCACACTGGAGGCCGTGTTGCGCCAGATGCAGTCGATGCACCTCCACATGGCCGTGGTCGTCGACGAATTCGGCGGCGTGGAAGGCATCGTGACGCTCGAAGACCTGCTGGAAGAGATCGTGGGCGAGATCCGGGACGAGCACGACATCGAAACGGAATCGGTGCGCGAACTGGGTCCGAACCTCTACTCCGTGGCGGGAAGCCTTCCCGTAAAGGACTTCAACCGGATGTTCGACATCGAGATCCCGGAGTCGCCGGACTACGCCACCGTCGTCGGATTCCTGCAAGCCCGGACCGGACGGCTGCTCCAGGAGGGTGAATCGATCCGGTACAAGAAGCTGACCTTCCTGATCGAGAAAGTCGAGGGATTCAAAGCGGTCTCCGTGCGCGTGAGGTTGCCGGCTCCACCAGGGCAGAAGACGTAAGATCCCGAAAGGCGGCCCCGCGCAGCAGGTCGGAGAAGCTGTGAAGAATTCACCGCAGAGGCGCAATGACCGCAGAGAGTGATTTCTATCTGGTTTAGAATCAACTATTTATCTCTGCGGACTCTGCGTCTTTGCGGTGCTCATAGATTTTTTCACAGCTTCGGAGAACGTCTGGAGAAATCGTTGGGACCCATTGTGCCGGCCCTTCAGGCCTCGATTCTGTTTTTTCGCACGTAACCACGCGCTAACGCGCGTGGCTACTCCCTCCCGGCGCTTCGCGCCTCGTTTGCATGCCCGACCGATCGAAGCACAAGGTACCGAATCATCTCCAGACCAGCCTCGAAGAGGCGGTAGTAAGTAGACCCGGCCGTCAGGCCGGGGAGGAATTCACGGACAAGATTCGAGCGCTGAAGGCGCGCCACAGCAGTCATGCGTGAAAGATTGATGACCGCGATTCCTGCACAGCTTCGCAGACCCACCGCGGCTTCTCACGGGCGCCGCACGGCCGCGAAACGGAGGACCTATAAGGCGTCAAAAGCGGACTTGGCGGCGCGAATGGTTTCGTTGACGTCCTTCAGCGAGTGGGCCAGGGAGACAAAGCAGGCCTCGAATTGCGAAGGCGCGAAGCAAATGCCCCGCTCGAGAAGCACGCGAAAGAACTTGCCGTAACTGGCCGTGTCGCTCGTCTTGGCCGAGGCGAGATCCCTGACCGGGCTCGAGGTGAAGAAGACCGTGAACATCGAGCCCACCCGGTTCACCTGAACCGGAATTCCCCTGGCTGCGGCGGCAGCTGCGAGCCCTTCCACAAGCTTCTCCGTTGTCTGCTCGAGCCTGCGGTACGTGCCGGGCTTGCGCAGCGCCTCGAGCGTGGCGATCCCGGCCGCCACCGCCAGCGGATTCCCGGAGAGAGTCCCCGCCTGGTAAACCGGTCCTTCCGGCGCGACCCGGCTCATGATCTCGGCGGTGCCGCCGTAGGCTCCGACGGGCAGACCGCCGCCGATGATCTTACCCAGACACGTGAGGTCCGGCCTGACGGCGTAGAGTTGCTGGGCGCCGCCGTAGGCCACGCGGAACCCTGTCATGACTTCATCGAAGATGAGCAGCGCGCCGTCCTCACGGGTCAGCTTCCTCAGCCGCTGCAGGAAACCCCTGGCAGGCGCGACCGTGCCCATGTTGCCGGCCACGGGTTCCACGATGACCGCGGCGATTTCAGCCCGATTGCTGGCCAGCGCGTACTCGAAAGTCTCCAGGTCGTTGTACGGGACGGACACCGTGAGCGACGAATACTGAGGCGGGACGCCCGGGCTGTCGGGAAGGCCCAGGGTGACAACGCCGGATCCGGCTTTCACCAGCAGACCGTCGGCGTGACCGTGATAGCAGCCGTCGAACTTGAGAATCTTGTTCCGTCCTGTGAACGCGCGCGCCAGGCGGATGGCGCTCATCACCGCCTCTGTCCCCGAGTTGACCAGCCGGACCTTCTGGATCGACGGGACCGCCCTGCAGATCATCTCCGCGAGGATGACCTCCGCCTCCGTCGACGCCCCGAAGCTCGTGCCGCGCTCGATCTGCCTCCTGAGAGCCGTCCTGACAGGGGCGGCCCCGTGTCCCAGGACAAGCGGGCCCCAGGATCCGATGTAGTCGATGTAGGACCTGCCGTCCTCGTCGATCATCCGGGAACCACGCCCGGACTTGATAAAAGGCGGGTCGCCGCCGACACTGCGGAAGGCGCGGACCGGACTGTTCACACCCCCCGGAATCCGCTTCAGAGCCCGCGCAAATAGTGCTTTCGAACGATGTCTCACCGTGCCAACTCCCTTCCTGCCTGGCCGCCGCTGGTGCCGGGTTTCGAACCTGAGAAACCCGGCGATGCCTTACAACAGCCTGGCAGCCTCTTTCGCAAAATAAGTGAGGATTATGTCGGCACCCGCCCGACGGATCCCGATCAGAGTCTCCATCATGACGCGGGGCAGATCCAGCCAGTGCAGC
>JAFNAH010000067.1 GCA_017860075.1 Acidobacteriota bacterium
CAGCGCGGCGGTCGGTTCATCCTGCGAATCGAGGATACCGACCGCGCTCGCTCGACGCCCGAATCCGAGCAGGCAATCCTGGACTCGCTGCGCTGGCTTGGCCTGACCTGGGACGAAGGGCCCGATGTCGGAGGTCCGCACGCCCCCTACCGCCAGAGCGAGAGGACCGAAATCTACCGGGAACACGTGCGCCGGCTTCTCGAGGGAGGTCACGCCTATCGCTGCTTCTGCACCCGCGAGAGGCTGGATGAGATGAGGGCCGAGAACCGCGACAGGAAAGCCTTCCCGGGCTATGACCGCCGTTGTCGCGAGATTCCGGCAGGCGAGTCATCGCGGCGTGCCGCGTCAGGCGAGGTTCACGTAGTTCGCATGAAGGTTCCCGTCAGCGGCGAGTGCATAATGCGCGACCACCTCCGCGGCGAGATTCACAAGGAATGGGAGCTTGTCGACGACCAGGTGATTCTGAAGTCCGACGGCTTCCCGACCTACCATCTGGCCAATGTCGTGGACGACCATCTCATGGGCATCACCCATGTCATCCGGGGCGAAGAGTGGATCAATTCCGTCCCGAAGCACCTTTTACTCTACGAGTACTTCGGGTGGCAGCCGCCGGTCTTCTGTCACCTGCCTCTTCTGCGCAACAACGACGCTGCGAAGTCGAAGCTCTCGAAGCGCAAGAATCCCACTTCGATCAACTACTATCGACGCGCCGGTTTTCTGCCGGAGGCGATGCTCAATTTCATGGGGCTGATGGGATGGCAGCGTGCGGAGGGTGAAGAGAAGTTCACCCTCGAGGACTTCGTCCGGAACTTCAGGATCGAAAACGTTTCGCTCGGCGGCCCGGTCTTCGACATACAGAAGTTGCGCTGGTTGAACGGGCGCTATATCCGCGAAAACTACGATGCCCGGGGCGTTCGGATCCTGCTGGAACGGTGGGCGCTCAGCCCCGAGATGCTGGAGCGAATCATACCCCTCGCCCAGCCCAGGCTCGAAACGCTCTCGGATTGGGGTTACCTGACCGCCTTCTACTTCGCGGATGCGATTCCCCTCCAGCCCGACGAGCTTCGGCTGAAGGGCAAGACGCGGGAGGAACTCCTGGCCATTGTGCAGATCGCGATCTGGAGGCTGGAGCAGGTGAGGAATTTCACCGGCAGCGCGCTCGAGGAGGTCTTCCGTGATCTCTCCGAAAAGTTCGGCCTCAAGCTCCGCGACCTGACCCGACCGTTCTATGTGGCGATCGCGGGCGCCGAAGCATCGACACCCCTCTTCCAGTCAATGGAGATACTGGGAAGCGACATCTCGCGCATGCGCCTGCGGCGCGCGATCGAAGCGATGGGCGGAATCTCGTCCAAGCAGACAAAAGAGGTCGAGAAGCTTTACCAGTTCCACTACGGTCCGAAGGAGTGATGGGGATCCCGAATCGAGAAGACTCCTCGCTGTCGGCGTCGGAATCGGGATCGCGGTCGGTATCGGGAATCTGAATTGTGATTTACCGATCGGTCTTGGAGTTCGGGTTGACCGCCGATCGATACCGATTTCGATCCCGATTCCGATCCCGACCCTGAGAGTAGCTTTGGCAAGACCCGCCGCGTGGGGCAAGTCAGTTGCGGGTTCCTTCCCGCGTCAGTGACTTCTCGATCTTGGCCCACGTGTCGCGCAACGTGACCGTGCGATTGAAGACCGGCTTGCCCGGAGCTGAATCCGGGTCCACACAAAAGTAACCCATCCGTTCAAACTGACACCGTGTCCCGGGCACCGCGTCGGCCAGGCCGGGCTCCACGCGGCAGTGCGTCAGAACCTTCAGGGATTCCGGGCTCAGGAAGTCCTTGAAGGAGCGGCCCGCGGTTTCCTCCGACGGATCCTCCACGGTGAGGAGCCTCTCGTACATGCGGACTTCAGCCTCCAACGCGTGGGGTGCGGAGACCCAATGCAACGTGCCCTTCACGCGCCGGCCGTCCGGTGTGTCTCCCCCGCGCGTAGCGGGATCGTACGTGCAACGCAGCTCGGTGACCTCTCCCGTCGTCTTGTCTTTCACGACGTCGACGCAGGTGATGAGGTAGCCGTAGCGGAGTCTGACCTCGCGCCCCGGGCTGAGCCGGAAGAACTGCTTGGGGGGATTCTCCCTGAAATCCTCCTGCTCGATATAGAGGACGCGGGAGAAGGGAACCTTGCGCGTGCCGGCAGAGGGGTCCTCCGGGTTGTTGATTGCGTCGAGCATCTCGACCTGGTCTTCCGGGTAGTTGAGGAGGACGACCTTCAACGGGTTCAGCACGGCCATGAAGCGGGGCGCCCTGCGGTTCAGATCCTCGCGCAGGCAGTGTTCCAGGAGGGCCACATCCACCAGGCTCTCTTTCTTGGCGACGCCGATGCGGTCACAGAAGTCGCGAATGGCCTCCGGAGTGTACCCCCGGCGCCGAAGTCCCGAGATGGTGGGCATCCTCGGATCGTCCCAGCCCCGCACGAACCCTTCCTCCACCAACTGGAGCAGTTTCCGCTTGCTCATGACCGTGTAGCTCAGGTTCAGGCGCGCAAACTCGATCTGTTGTGGGTGGCAGGGCGTGCGCAGGGTGTCCAGGAACCAATCGTAGAGCGGGCGGTGATCCTCGAACTCCAGGGTGCAGACCGAGTGGGTGATGCCTTCGATCATGTCGGAAAGCGCATGGGCAAAATCGTACATCGGATAGATGAACCACTTGTTGCCTGTGCGATGATGGTCGAGGCGGCGGATCCGGTAGATGGTCGGGTCCCGCATGTTGATGTTGCCCGAGGTCATGTCGATCTTCGCGCGCAGAACATGCGCGCCGTCCTCGAATTCACCATTCCGCATGCGCTCGAAAAGATCCAGGTTCTCCTCCATGGAGCGCTCCCTGTAAGGGCTCTCGCGCCCCGGCTCCGTGAGAGTCCCGCGATGTTCGCGGATCTCTTCGGGCGTCAGGCTGTCGACATACGCGTTGCCCTGCCTGATGAGCTGCACGGCGAACGCGTAGAGGCGTTCGAAGTAGTCGGACGCGAAATACTCGCGGTCTCCCCAGTCGAAACCCAGCCAGTGTACGTCTTCCTTGATGGCATCGACATACTCGACATCCTCCTTGGCCGGATTGGTGTCGTCGAACCGAAGGTTGCACAGGCCGGCATAGTCTCTGGCGATGCCGAAGTTCAGGCAGATGGACTTGGCATGGCCGATGTGCAGGTATCCGTTTGGCTCCGGGGGGAACCTGGTCATGACGCGGCCGTCGTTCTTGCCTGTCCGCAAATCCTCATCGATGATCATCCGGATGAAATCCCTGGATGTCGCCGATTCCCCCACCCGCTCTGCCGGCTGACTCCCGGGCGCCGACTGCTCTTCTCTCTTGTCTGATTCGCTCATTGAAGGCTTCCCTCTATTAAAGGCAACCATAGAATCTACAGGATCCTCCAGAGGTCAGGTAGTCAAATCTGACGACCTGCCATCAGCCCCCGGTTGTCAACCGGAAACCGATCGCCGAAAGCCGGCAGTTATTGTTCATATCCCGCCTTAAATCTTCCGATACGAAGGGTGGCTGTCCGACCGCGGGCGTGGTTTGCCCTGTCGGTTCTCCCCGGGGGTATTGCCGTGGTGCCAGATGATTGGATGCCCTACATACTGATAGTTACCAAGGTCCTGCTGGTTTTCGTCAGCATCGTATTTTTCATCAGCGGCCTCGATGACTTCTTTATCGACCTGTTCCATATCGTGCGCTCGCTCTACAGGCGCCTCTTCGTGATGCGGCGCTACAGTCCGCTGACCGAAAAGCAGCTCCTGGACCCGCCCGAGAAGCCGGTTGCCGTCATGATTCCCGCTTGGGACGAGTCCGCCGTCATACGCCGGATGCTCGACAACAACCTGCGGACGGTGAACTACTCGCGATATCACCTCTTCGTGGGGACATATCCGAACGACCCGAAGACCCAGCGTGAGGTCGAGTTTGTTCGCGAACGCTACGACAATGTCCATCGGATCGTATGTCCCAAGGACGGGCCGACCAACAAGGCCGATTGCCTGAACTGGATTTACCAGGGGATCCGAAACTTCGAACAGGAACAGGGAATCGAGTTCGATATTTTCGTGCTGGCCGACGCGGAGGATGTGCTCCACCCGCTGTCGCTCAAGCTCTTCAACTACCTGATTCCGCGCAAGGACATGATCCAGCTGCCGGTGTTTCCGCTGGAGATGAAATGGCACGAGTTCACGGCGGGTCATTACGCCGATGAATTCGCCGAGAATCACTCCAAAGACCTTCTGGTGCGGGAACGCCTCACGGGGAACCTTCCGTCGGCCGGTGTCGGCTGTGCTTTCAGCCGGCGAGCCATGACGATAGTGGCGAAGGATCAGGAGAACCAGCTCTTCAACATAGAATCACTTACCGAAGACTATGAATTCGGGGTGCGCCTCGGCCGCTACGGCCTTAAACAGATTTTTGCCAGGCAGGTCGTCTACCGCGAAGCTACCAGCAAGAATCGGTGGACAGGCCGGATCCGAACCAGGAAGGTACGCGAGTACATCGCGACTCGCGAGTATTTTCCGAATCGTTTCGGGCAGGCAGTGCGCCAGAAGTCGCGCTGGATGCTGGGAATAAACCTGCAGGCGTGGGCGAGCCTGGGCTGGACAAGAGACTGGTGGACGGACTATGCGCTGGCGCGGGACCGGAAGGCGTTGGTTAGCCAGCTGGCGATCCTCGTCGGCTACGTCGTGCTTGCGGTCATCCTCTTCATCTGGGGACTGCAGCACCTTTACCAGGGGAGCTACCGATATCCTCCTCTCATCGAGCAGGGCTCCTGGCTCTGGTACCTGGTTCTCATAGATACATTCTTCCTCCTGTTCCGCTTTGTGGAGAGAGCGTTTTGGGTGCAACGGATCTATGGCTGGGCTCAGGCCCTGTTGTCCGCCCCGCGCCTGGTCTGGGGGAACGTGATCAACATCGCGGCCACGATCCGTGCGTTGACACAGTGGCTCAAGGCCAGGATGACCGGGAAACTGGTCCAGTGGGACAAGACAGACCACGCCTTCCCGTCTGAGGAAGTGCTCAGATCGTATCGTCGAAAACTGGGCGATCTGCTGCTGGAAAGGCGCTTCATAACCGTAGGCCAGCTCGAGACTGCACTGGAGATGCAGCGGAAGAACCATCGCCCGCTCGGCGCGATTCTCCTGGAACAGGGATGGGTTGCCGAGGATGACCTGGTACGCATCCTGGGCGTTCAGTTTCATCTTTCGACACGGAAGATCAATCCCAGCCAGGTGCCGCCTCAAGTCGTCGGTCTTGTGACACCGGAAGTCGCCGAAACCTTCGGGGTCTTCCCTCTCGAACTCAACGCCGACGGCCGGCTGGTCCTGGCGACCGAACGTGCGATCAGCGCCGAGCGCCTGGCCGCACTCGAAAAACGGATCGGGAGACCGCTTGAGATCTGCCTCAGCAGCAGAAGCGATCTGGCGACAGCAATTGAATCTGTATACGCCGTCCAAACCTAATCGGAGCCGATTGCAGGCCGATGGCGCCTGTGAGACCAGGCAGACACCGGCACCAGGAAGTCATATATGCCACATCGATCCCCATTCCTGACTTTCCGATCTATTGCGATCGCCTGCTGGCTTGCCTCCTCCCTGCCCACTCCGGCAACGGGCCAGGGAAAGGAGCCCCCCGGCCAGGCGCCGTACCTGGATCAGCTCAATGTTGCGCGCGAGGAAAACTGGATTCAGAGTGAGTGGCGCAAACTGACCAGTTTCCGCTACCTCGACCGGGCTTTTGAGCTGATGCGGGCCGGCCGCCTCGCGGAAGCAAAAACCGAATTCGAACGCTACCTGGAGAGAGATCCTGCGGACCTGCGTGCGCGCGCCGACTACCTGAGCCTCCTCTATCGAATCAAGGACTACGAGGGTTGCATGAAGCAAGCCGGCCTGATTCTCGAGAAGAGGCCGTCCTATGTGCCTGCCTTCCTATACCGGGGATTGGCCTGCCAGCACACCGGGCAGTTCGATGCCGCGATCGGAGAATTTGCGAGGGCAGCCCAACTCAAGGAAATAGCCGCGAGCGACCGCATTTTCGCACTCAACAGTGCAGCCGACCTGGCCATGCAGATCCGCAAGTACGCGGAGGCGGTCAAGCTGATGGAAGCCATGCCTCCTGCAGGCAGAGACGCGACCTTTCATCTGCGCGCCGGAATGGCCTACGACCAGATGGGAGATGACGCGGCAGCCGCCAGTTCCTACAGGAAGGCACTCGACTTTCCTCAGGCGGCCGGGATCAAGGCAAAACTGCACACGACAATCGCCGAGCTGGCTATCCGACAGGGCAGATGGGGTGAAGCCGAGCAGGAGCTTCGAGCCGCACTGGAACTGACACCCGGTGACGGCGAGCTGTCTCGGGCCCATGCCATGGCGGTGTACGAGTCGTCCAGCCGCAGCGGGAGGAATGCGGATGCGCTCGCTGCCGCCGAAAACCTGGCGGAGAACTCAAAGGACCCGGCAAACCGCATGCGCATCGGGCTCGCGTTCGAAAGACTCGGGCGGTACGAAGATGCCGCCGCTGCATACGCCCGCGCCGCGGGCCTCGCGGACGATGCCTCCGTGAAACTCCGCGCATGGCGCGCCGCCGCGAATGCGTCACAGAAAGCCGGAGACTGGCGCGCCGCCGAAAGGGCCCTGGTCGAGGCTCAGCAGCTCGAACCGCGGGATCGGGACATCCTGCGCAGCCTTGCCGACACTCTCTCTGAACAGAAAGATCCGGCCGGGGCGGCCAGGTGGATGGAGAAGGCGCTCGCGCTCAAGCAGGATCTCAATGATCAGGAGACCCTGGCCAATCTCTACCTGCAGCTAGAGGACTACGGTCGGACCATTGAGTTGCTGCAGCGTATCCTTCGCGGCGTGCGTGCCGAAGCCAACAGGCACCGGATCTACATGGCGATCGGATACGCGTGTGCCGCCTCGGGACGCAAGGGTGAAGCGGCCGCTGCGTTCTCGGAGGCCGCCGCCCTGCGCAGGGACCCGGCCACACTCGTCGCGCTCGCGGAGTCATTGGAGAGCGACGGCCGGCTGGCGCAGGCCGCGGAATACCGCAGGCAGGTTATCGATCTGGCACCCAGCGCGGACAACTACTATGCCCTGGGGATACTCTGTGCCAGGCTGGGCAGGCAGGAGGACGCGGCACGACAGTTGGAGGAAGCAATTGATC
>JAFNAH010000514.1 GCA_017860075.1 Acidobacteriota bacterium
GTACCGCTCTCCGCCTCTATGAGCACCGTCGCGCTGCTCGGCGCGCACTTGCAGGCACTCTCGATCGCGAGCGACATGTCCGGGTCCTGTGTCACGAGGTCATGTGCGGTCTTCTCCTCGCGGCCGGATCCTGCGGTGAGCGCTCTCCTCACGACCTGCTCGAGTGATTCGGAGGAGAAGGGTTTGAGGAGGTAGTCGAAGGCACCCTGTTTCATGGCTTCGACGGCGTTCTCGATCGTTCCGTAGGCAGTCAGGAGGATGACCGGCGTGTGAGGTGTCGCGTTGCGGACACGACGGAGAAGATCGAGCCCGCTGACCTCCGGCATGCGCATGTCGGTGATAACCAGTTGAAAGAACTTCTCCTTCATGCGGCACAGCGCCTCAACCCCGCTGGCTGCCGCAGTGACCGAGTACCCCTTGCGGCGAAGCGTCTCGTTGACGGCGATCAGCATCTGCGGCTCGTCATCCACTACAAGGATTTCTTCTGCCATAGGGCGATCCTTATCAGGCTGCATTGGAGACTTCTCTGTTCCTCGGGAAGCTGATCGTAAATGCAGTCCCTCTGTTGACCTCGCTCGTCACGGCAATGACGCCTGAGTGACGATCCACGATCTGATGCACGACGGACAGACCGAGCCCGGTGCCATTCCGGTTCGTCGTAAAGAACGGATCAAAGATCCGGTCGATATTCTCCGGGGGAATCCCCAGTCCCGTGTCCTGGATGCTGAATTCCAATCCCTCGCTCGAGGCAACGCCCGGCGTCGCGGACAGATCGCGGCTGGAGACAGTCAGCGAACCACGCGATGGCATCGCCTGCATGGCGTTATGAACCAGGTTGAGGATCATCTGCTTGAGCAGTTCCCGATCTCCGGTGATGTTCGGGTCGCACGCGTCCAGGCGCTCCAGAACCTGCACTTCCCTCTGGCTCATGATCGGTTCCATGAAGCCGACGATCTCCCGGACGACCTGATGGAGGTCCACCTGCCCGAAGGTCGGGGCCAGCGGGTTGGCGAAGTGCAGCATGTTGGAGACAATGTTGTTCAGTGAGCGGCTCCCGATGAGTATGTTCTCCGCCCAGCGGCCCGTATCGCTTCCCGGCGGCAGTTCCCGTTCCAGGAGCGAGGCAAACAGCTCAATACCCCCCAGCGGATTCCGGATCTCGTGGGCCAGCTCCACGGCCATCTCACCCATGGCGGAGAGCCGTTCGCTGCGTTTGCTCTGCTCCTCGAGGGCCTTGATCTCCGTGATGTCGCGGATGATGTAAAGCGTCCCGCACGCCTTGCCGGAAGCGTTGGTCAACGGGGTACCAGAGAGGGCACAGATGCTCGTACCGCGCCCGGATTCGATCGGCACTTCGGTCTCCTTGCCGGGCACCCTGGCAACGGAGGAGGTCAGATGTTCGCGCAACGACTGGTTCCTGAGGGGACGGCTTACTGTAAACCGACGGGAGGTCCCGACACCGGGCTCCCCGAGGAGCTCACCGGCAACGGGATTGCAGAGCGTTGCATTCCCCCTTGTATCGAGCACCAGGACACCGCAGGGCAGGCGTTCGAGGATGGTCTTGAGATATTTCTGTGCCTCTGCTTTCTCGCGCAGGCTCTTTTTAAGCTCGCGGTTCCTTGCCTCGAGCTCCTCCGACAGACGCTGCGCCCGGGCCTGCAGCTGTTGAAAGGCGGACTCCAGGGAATCAGAGGCCTTGGTAAAGGTCTGGAAGGCCTCGAGCAGCAGGTTTGCTTCGGCCGGTCCGCCGAGCATCGGGTTTTCGAGAGGGGTGGTGCTCTGGATCCCGGTCGATCCCTTCGCTTGCCCTGCGGCAGATTCCATCACTCGGCTCCTGGCAAATAGGGTTGCTGACGGACCCCCACGCGGGCCCGCAGATCCTAAGGCAAAGCGTATGCCACACCCTGGGCAGAGGTTTGATCATCTCTGCGAAATGGTGTATCTCTTGATTCTCCTATTGGATAGAGTAGAAACCATCGAGGAGGGATGAGTTTATAGACGCGGCTGGGCAATCAGATAAATGTCAAATGGTTGACACAATTGGCCAGGCCGGTTGACGCCCAGCCTGCCAGGCTCCCTCCTGCAACTCCGGTCTGTCGAGCGGGCCTTCAAGTTACGATACGCGGACATCGGGCTTCGCCGCACAGGCGCAAACTGAAGCCCATTGCCCCTTCCCACACCTCAACCTGGACTGGCGCTTGTCGCGCAGCCGCAACCGCAGAAAACCGGCTGTAAGCTCGAAGGCCGAGCAATCGTGCCGACTGGCAAAGAAGGGCTGAAAGCCCACATCATAGTTACGTTTGAATGAGCCTCGGCGGCGCGCTCCCTCCCAGTCAGAGGTGTCCGCGCCGGCGGCGCGGATCCACCTCGGCAGTTACAGGTCGGAAGGCACGGGAGGAGAGCGATTGTCAGAACACTCGCTCAGGAACGATCGGCCCCTGCGCGGGCGTCGGAGGAGTCATCCAGGCCAAGCAGAAACCTGGCCACAGGAGGCCGGCTGTTCTGCGAAGGCATTTCCGCGGCGAGCGCGTCCGTCACGCTGGAAGCCGTGAGCCGGTCAAGTTTCCGGTGTATCTCAAGCAATTGCCGGCGTATCTCGTTGTGGAAGCCGACTGCCTCTACCTTCTCCGACT
>JAFNAH010000515.1 GCA_017860075.1 Acidobacteriota bacterium
TTTCGAGATCGGGCCGGGCGAGACCCTTGGTCTCGCCGGCGAAACGGGCTGCGGTAAATCGACTGTCGCGCTTGCCATCCTCGGCCTCCTGGATGGCGGCCGCATTGAAGGCGGCGACATCCGGTTCGAAGGAAAATCATTGGCGAACTCCGCCGAGCGTGCCTGGCGACATTTGCGCGGGAGCCGAATCGGGCTCGTATTTCAGGATGCGCGTGGCTCGCTGAATCCTGTACTGACGGTGGGCCAGCACCTCGAGGAGGCTCTTCGGGCTCACAGTCGAATGACTGGCAGGCAGTGGCGCGACCAGGCTTCCCGGCTGCTAGGGGATGTGGGGATCGCCGAACCGGCCTTCACAATGAAGCGTTACGCGCACGAGTTGTCGGGCGGCACCTGCCAGCGAGTGGGGATTGCCCTGGCGATCTGCAATCGTCCCCGTCTCCTGATTGCGGACGAGCCGACGAGCGCGCTGGATCCGACAATCCAGGCGCAAATCATCACCCTGCTCATGCAGATGAAGCATCGCCTGGGCCTGGCGCTCCTGTTCATAAGCCATGACCTCCCCCTGATCAACCGGATCGCCGACCGGATGGCAGTCATGTACGGTGCGCGCATAGTCGAATCGGGACCGGCACGGGAGGTCCTCTCCGCACCTGCGCACCCTTACACGCGCGGCCTGCTCCAGTGTGTGCCTGACCTCACGCGGACGGCGGGAGGCCAGAAGCTGGAACCCATCCCGGGATCCCCTCCTGTCGGGCTGAGGCTTGCACAGGGATGTTCGTTCGCCCCGCGATGCAGACTGGCGGAAGAGAGATGCCTGCTGGAGTTACCCGACGCGGTGCCCGTGTCTGTGACCCATTGGGCCGCCTGCATAAAGGCGCGCTAGATGATCGACATGAATCCTACGCTCGAAGTTCGGGGACTGTTCAAGACGTTCGTGACCTCCGGACTCGGCAGCAGGGTCGAAGTCCGCGCTGTCCGCGGCGTCGACCTCAAACTCAGGCCGGGCGAAACCACCGGACTCGTTGGCGAATCCGGGTGCGGGAAGTCGACGCTCGCGCGATGCGCCGTCCGCCTCCTCGAACCGGACGCCGGTTCCGTCTTCTTTGAAGGCACCGACCTTTCCCGGATGCCCGCATCGGACCTGCGTAAGAGCAGAAGGCATTTTCAGATGATCTTCCAGGATCCGCTGGCATCGCTCAACCCGCGTCTGACAGTAGCGGCGGCCATCGCGGAACCGCTCGAGGCTCACCGGCTCGGCACTCGCCGGGAAAGGGATTTACAGGTAGCTCAGCTCATGGAGAGCGTCGCGCTGGATCCAGCTCTTGCAGGCCGCCGGCCGGCAATGCTCAGCGGGGGCCAGCAGCAGAGGGCCGTCATCGCTCGCGCGCTTGCGCTGCGTCCGCGCCTGCTGATCGCCGACGAGCCGGTGTCGGCGCTTGACGCCTCCGTGCAAATTCAGATCCTGAACCTTCTTGCAGATCTGCAGCGGCGTTTGGGCCTCACTCTGTTGATGATTTCTCACTCGCTTGCAGCGATTCACTACTTGTGCCTGCACATCCGGGTGATGTACCTGGGAAAGATCGTGGAGGAATCCCCGGCAGAGCCGTTTTTCCGGGAGCCTCAACATCCCTACAGCCGGCTGCTGCTCGACAGCATGCCTCCACGTATGGGGCCTGAACTCGCGGCGCTGACACCCCGGGGTGATCTCCCGTCGCCGGCGAATCCCCCGCCCGGCTGCGCATTCCATCCGCGCTGTGATCATGCGTCGGAAAGGTGCCGGGCCGGGTGCCCGGAGCTTACCGACCTGGGAGGGGGCCGCAGCGTTGCCTGCTTCCTTTTTGACTGACAAGGAGCGTAACACCTTGACCCGGAATCCCAAGACGATTGGAGTGTCGTTGCTGCTGGCGCTCCTCGCCGCCGCTATCGCTTCAGAGTCCAAGGCGGAATCGGACTATCTCGTCAGAGAGGTGCCCCTCACTTCCGTCAAGTTCGAGGACAGCTTCTGGGCTCCACGGCAGCGGACCGACATCTCCGTGACGATCCCGCACGAAATGCGGCAGTGTGAGCTCACGGGCCGCATCAGGAATTTCGAGATGGCCGGAGGCAAAACGAAGGGAAAGTTCGCTACCCGTTTCGCGTTCGATGATTCCGATGTCTACAAGGTTATCGAGGCGGCAGCCTACACGCTCATGCTGCGGCCGGACCCGGAGCTCGAGAAGGCTGTGGACTCCTGGGTGGCGAAGATATCCAAAGCCCAGGAGCCGGACGGGTACCTGTATACCGCTCGAACGGTCGATCCGGCGAATCCTCCCGAGATGTCGGGACCGGCGCGCTGGTCCAAACTCGACGAGAGCCACGAGCTCTACAACGTCGGCCACCTGTATGAGGCGGCCGCGGCTTACTACCAGGCCACGGGCAAGCGTGCGCTCCTCGACGTGGCTGTCAGGAGTGCCGACTTTATCGCCGGCACCTTCGGACCGGCCCAGTCGCAACTCCGGCTCGTCCCGGGACACGAGGAGATCGAAATCGGCCTCGTCAAGCTCTATCGTGTTACGGGGAAAAGCAAATACCTGGATCTGGCGAAGTTCTTCGTCGACGAACGCGGCAACGCCGCGGGCCACAAGCTCTACGGG
>JAFNAH010000516.1 GCA_017860075.1 Acidobacteriota bacterium
TTCGGCCGGCACCATGTCGTCCAGTGCGTCATAGAGGGGACGGAGGTACGGGTCCACTTTCTCTTTCAGATCGCCCGGCAGGAAACCGAGGCTCTCCCCCGCCTCCACCGCCGGCCTCGTCAGCACGATCTTCGTCACCTCGTTGTTCTTCAGCGCCGCGATGGCAAAGGCGACCGCCATGTAGGTTTTTCCGGTACCGGCGGGGCCGATCGCGAACACGATGTCGTTCCCCCTGACGCTCCGCAGGTACTCCCGCTGCCCCGGCGTCTTGGCCCGGATGATCTGGTTCTTCGTGTAGAGGAGGACCGTATCGAGGTCGTCATTTGACAGCGAGTCGGCGATGGACTTCGGCAGTGCCGGTTCGCCGTTGGAGGTCGCCAGGTCGACGACTGTTTCGACGTCGTTGAGCGTGAGGTGTCCGTTCCGCGCGAGGAGAAACAGCAGCTCGCGGAAGACCCGCTCGACCTGTTCCACCTCCTCCTGCTCGCCGCGAATCGTGATGGTGTCGCCCCGGGCCACGATGTTCGCGTCGAACCGTTTCTCCACCACGTGGAGATGTGCGTCGTTGATCCCGAGGAGCCCCAGGGCTGAGGCGCTGTCAATGCGAAGCTTACGCTCGGTCATCTGCACGATCCGTGCTTACCTCCTAGAAACAGCGCACCCCCTCCTCCGGGAAGCCGGACAAGGGGGTGCCGTGAAACTGCCGCGAGTTGACAAGAAGAAACTGCCTCGCACTTACTCGACGGGCGTCTTCGGAACCTTGCTGCTGTAATATTTGCGTGCCGCCGACTTCTCTTCATCCGTCAGGACGTTGCCCTGCGGGATCTTCAGCTTCTGACCCGGCTCGATGATATCGGGATCCTTGATCTGGTCCCGGTTGCCCTGCCAGATTTTGGGCCAGAGCCACGCGTTGTCATAGATGGTCGGCTTCTTGGCGATGTTCCAGAGGCAATCGCGGTCCTTGGACCAGGTTCCGACGGTGTAGGTCTTTACCTGGCTCGCGAGGACGTTCTGGAGGCTCTTCACCTGCTCGTTCAATGCGGTGAGGCCATCCCAGAACTCGGGGACCAGCGACAGCTTGTTGTCCCACATCGCGTTGGTCTTTGCCGCAAGCTCTTCGACTTCGCCCGATCGGGCGACGAGATCGGCGTCGGAGAGGCGCGACAGCTCATCGGCCTTGCTCTTCAGGGCTTCGATCTCGGAACGGTAGGCAGCTGCCTGCTCCGGCGTGGCGCCGACGAGAGCGTACATGTCGGTCATCGCCTTGTCGTAGTCGCCGGTCAGCTTCGAGAGTTCGCCCTCGCGAGCGGTGATCTCGTCCTGGAGAGCCTTCAGCTGTTCCTTCAACGACTTCTGCGTTTCGGTCAGCTTGTTCATCTCCTGCTGCCATTGGTCTTTCGTCATCTCCTCCTGGGCCACTGCCACCTGCCCGGCGAGCAGTGCCGCAAGAATGACGATCACTGTCAAAACGGTTCTCATGTGTCTCAACTCCTTGGTTGGGATTCGTGCGTCGTCTGGAGGGGGTCGACTACTTCGCCAGCCGCTGCTTTACAGTCGCCATATCGGCGTTGGCCTTCTGGATCTTCGCCTGCAAATCGGCGATCTGCTTGTCGAGCTCGCCCTTCTTTGCGGCGGCTGAGGAGACTTCCTTCCCGAGTGCATCAACTTCGGTCTTCAGATCCGAAAGCTGACGCAACTGTTCTTCACTCGGGCTGGACGAGCACCCCGCCAGCAGAAACGCGCCCACAAGGAGGAGAGCCACGCTTGTGCCCGTGACCTTCCTGATTCTCTGCTGCATCGGATTACCTCCTAATAGTTGGGGGGGAAAAGATATCAATCTGCTGCCTGATACGGACTACGGGAAAAGAAAAACATCACAACATGCTGGAAAATTCATCACAACCTAACAAAAGAAAGGAACTTTGTCAACGCTTTTCGGAAAAAATAACCGCAAAAAACAACGAGGGGCTGACGTGTGTCCTAGAGGACTCCCCGCTCAGCAAGGCTCGTCCAGCTCGGCCCGGCGACGATAATGTGGTCATGCACAGGGATTCCGAGGACCTTCCCGGCGTCCGCAAGCTGGCGCGTGATGCTCAGATCCTCCGGGCTCGGCTCGGGGTTGCCGCTGGGATGGTTGTGAACCACAATGACGGCTGCAGCCCGGTAATCGATGGCTGTCTTGAATACCTCACGGGGATGGACGAGGCTTGCGTTCAGTGTGCCGCGGGACAGCTCGATATTCGCCGTCACCGCATTCGATGAATCCAGGGCCAGCACATGGAAGACTTCCTGGTGGCGGTCGCGGAGGGCCGGAACCATGATGCGCGCCACGTCCGCCGGGCCTTTCACGACCGTCCGGCGTCCTCCGCCGCCTGCTTCCACCCTCCTCCCGATTTCGAACACGGCCGCCAGCTCGGCAGCCTTTGCGGGCCCGACGCCCTCCAGCCGCATCAACTCGCGCGCGGACCGGCCGGCAAGCGTGCCGAGCGAGCCTGCATCCCTCAAGACGTTCCTGGCCAGGTCCACCGCGCTCCGCCCCGGGAGGCCGCTCCGCAGGACAAGGGCGAGCAGCTCGGCTTCGGTCAGCGCCTGAGGCCCCCGGAGGAGCAG
>JAFNAH010000517.1 GCA_017860075.1 Acidobacteriota bacterium
CCGCCGTACAACGGGGTTGTGTAGATGAACTGACTTCCCGGCGAGCAGAATGTCAGGAAGAGCGTTGAAAGGGCTGCCATTCCTGAATTAAACACGGCCGCCGCAGTCGCGCCATTTTCCAGGGGGACGATCTGGTCCTCGAGGATCTCGGCGTTCGGGTGCGACAGCCGCGCGTAAATCAGGTCGACGCTCTCATCTTCCGTGGGATGCGTCTTTCCCAGCGCGATGGCGAAGGCGCGCTCCGCCGACTCGGGTGAGGAAAAGACGTACGTGGAGGATCGGAAGACAGCCGGCCGTGCCGAACCCACGGAAAGGCGAGGATCGAAGCCCCGAGTCAGGACAGCGGTCGGGGGACGTACAAGGTAAGATGGCTTTCGGGAGGTTCTGCGCATACTCTCTTCTCCAGGATGCCGATCAAAGAAAAGAAGATCGGTTCGATCAATAGAGTATAAACAACCCGGCGGCGGCTACTCTAAGGAATTCTTGTCGAGGCCGAAGTACGCCGCCCATTCCTCCAGTCGAATGTTCTCTTCTTTCCCCTTGTTATCGGCCGTGGCTTTCAGGGCACCTCCAAGCCTGGCCGAGAATTGCTGCCAGGTGAGTGAGGAAGCTCCCTCGGATCTGCAGCGTGCACCCAGTTCCCGGTCGTTGGTGACGACGATGATCTCCGCCGGCGAACGTCTGCCCCTGAGATCCCGCAGCATCGCTTCGTCCGCCGAAAGGGGCGCACAGTACCGCACTTCCACCCTCGGCGGCTGCGGGGACCGGTCACGGTCGTCTCCATCGAAATACACCGAAACCCTGGTTCTCCGGGCCCGCGCGTATTCGGAGAGCGCGGCCAGGAACGCCCGGCGCGTACCCCTCTCCCGCGCGGACACGGCCGCAGGCTGACCGATCAGGTTGTTACCGTCGAACCAGTAAGGCACGGTCCGATTTTGCCACAATCATCCGGTGCTTTCATCGCAAAGACGGTCAGACCAGGGACGTGCCGAAGTTACAGGTGCAAACCGGCGGGCCCCACGGCAGCGCGCCGTGTCCGCCGCCGCACAGCTCCGAAATCTTGTTTCCCGGATCGGACTTCGTGATATTTTGCATGTATGCCCGACTTTGAACGATCTCTTGGAAACGCGCAGACACTCTGGACTGAGCTTTCAACGCTGGAGTTCGAGGCCGTGGAGCAGGCCGCAGGGTTTGCCACGGTCATTCGCTTCAGGCTCTACAACGAGCAGATCCGGCCGGGTGACGTCCTTGTGGTCCTCGAGGGCCCGGAGATCCGGTTCCATGGCATGATCACCGCCATGGATGATGAAGGATGGGCAACAGCAGCCGACCGCCATGGGTCGACAATCCCTGCCCTGGTCCACTGAGCCGATGAGCCGATCCCGCGTTCATCTCCTTCGGCCCCATTGCTGTGAGAGGCGAGTATGCCGCCCGATTATATTGATCTGAGGGTGCGGGCTGTCTTCGACGTCGAGGAACTGACGGGCGAACTGGCCGAGACAGGGTTGCTCGGTGCCTCCGAAGCAGACGGATTCGCGCATTTCTACTGGCCCTCGGCCTCCTGGAATCCTGCCGTTCTCGATTCTTTCCGGCATTTCCTGAAGAAACGGGGAATAGCGGCGGAGACGGTGGACCTCTCTGTCGAGGCAGCGCCGGACCAGGACTGGAACATGGCCTGGGCGCAGTCCGTCAAGCCCGTCAGAGTCGGACGGAGGTTCCTGATCCGCCAGAGCTGGAATCCGGTCGATCCGAAACCCGACGTGATAGAGCTCGTCATAGATCCCAAGCGGGCCTTCGGAACAGGCTTTCACGCCACAACTCAGCTGCTCCTGGAATGGCTCGAGCGTGCGGTCCGTGAAAACCATCGCGTCCTTGACGTCGGAACCGGGAGCGGTGTCCTGGCGATGGCCGCAATCCGGCTCGGCGCAGCTTCCGCTCTGGGGATCGATTGTGACCCGGAGGCTGTTGAATGCGCACGCGAAAACGCGGTTGCCAACGGGTTCGGTGCAGAGCTCCAGTTTCGCCTGGAAAGTGTCGAGAGGCTGGAGACAACCGGATTCGACCTCGTGGCCGCCAATCTCGACCGCAACACGCTTTTGCGCTTCGCTCGCGAGATAACACATGCGGTTGGCCACCGGGGGAGACTCTGCCTGTCCGGCATACAACCGCGGGATCTGGCAGACGTCCTGTCGACTTTCGCAGAGCATGGCGGCACCAGCTCCGGGCAGTGGGAACGGGACGAGTGGCTCGCCCTGGAAATCGGTTTTCAGCACTCACAGTGACCGTGCAGTTGGCGAGGATTTTTGCACCTCGTCGACGGGATCCCGCTTCGGGTAGCTTCCTATCTTCTTGGTTATCAAGTGCTTGCCTCCCCACTGGTTTGTCGTTCATGTGGTACACCGATTGCTCTCTGATCGGGTCATGCACGAAGGTACCGTGTGCCGGATTACAGGATCGATGACTCAGGCCAGGGAGGTTATACCTATGCGCCGGATTCAGGAAAGTGTGCTTGCCCCGATAGAGCGGAAGGCGCTCCTTTGGTTCGCCGGGAGGCTCCCGGAATGGGTTCACCCGGACCACCTGACGATTTTGGGATTCGGGTCTATGTT
>JAFNAH010000518.1 GCA_017860075.1 Acidobacteriota bacterium
GTGCGGCGCCTCGAGGATGAACTGGCCGCCAAGAACAGGTTCATGGCGAACATCCTCCAGGATTCGGCTGACGCCATCATCACCATGGATCCGGAGAACGCAATCAGCTCCTGGAACCGGGGTGCCGAGTCCATCTTCGGCTACAGCGCGGCCGAGGCGGTCGGACAGCACATCGACATCATTATGCCGCCCGATATGCGTTCGACGCGGGAACTCGACGCACTGACCGAGAAGCTCAGGACTCACGGGGCCGTGAGAAGCTACCAGACCGAGTGTGTCACGAAGGACGGCCGGCGCATACAGACTATCTTCACGCGCACCGCCGTCCGGGACGATTCCGGAAGATACACAGGCAGCTCGGTTGTGCTCAAGGACGTCACGGCCACCAGGAATCTGGAACGCCAACTCGCGGATGCGGAGCACTTGGCGACGCTGGGCGAACTGTCCGCCGGGCTGGCGCACGAGGTGAAGAATCCCCTGGCCGGCATCAAGGGCGCCATCGACGTAATCCGGGACACGCTCCCCGTCGCGGACGCGCACCGCGAGATCCTCGGCGACGTGCTGCACGAGGTGAACCGCATCGACCAGATCGTGCGCGACCTGCTCAACTACGCAAAGCCCAGGCTTCCCTCCCACACCGACATCAACCTGGTGGAGATGGCGCAGCGCATGGTAGCCATGGCGCGGCAGTCCGCCAAAGACGACCGGATTGCCATCCGGCTGGATGTGCACGACGCCATTCCCGGCTTCACCGGCGACCAGGCGCAGCTCGAACAGGTCCTGCTCAACCTGCTCCTCAACGCCCGGAAGGCATCCCGGGCGGGAGGGTGGATTGCCGTCCGGCTGCGCTGCGAGGGCACTGAGGCCAACATTCGCCTGGAGGTGGAGGACAACGGTGCCGGTATTTCCGAAGAGATCCGGAAGAAGATATTCCAGCCGTTCTTCACCACCCGCACGGACGGCACAGGCTTGGGGCTTGCTATCTGCCTCAAGAACGTTCAGTATCACGGCGGAACAATCGATGTGGAGAGTGAAGTCGGCAAAGGGACGAAATTTATCGTGACCCTGCCCCTGTTCAGCCGCCTCTGATCCCGATGCCCAAAGAGACAATTCTGGTAGTCGACGATGAACGTCTCGTACGGTGGTCGCTCCAGCAGAAACTGGAGCAGTGGGGCTACCATGTCAGTCTCGCCGAAGACGGCGCAACGGCACTCGCCCGCATCCAGATTGACAATCCCGACCTCATCACGCTCGACGTGAAGCTGCCGGACATGACCGGCATCGAGGTCCTCTCCGAATTGCGCAACCGCAATGTCCACGTGCCCGTGGTCGTGATCACCGCATTCGGCGTCGTGGACGATGCCGTGCGCAGCCTCAAGCTGGGTGCGTACGACTTCATAGAAAAACCGATCAATTTCGAGAAGCTCGAGAACTCCATCCGGAACGCCCTCGAGACGCGGCGGCTTCGCACGGAGATCGCCCGTACGCAGGAGATCCAGCGCAGCGAGTTCAGCGTCAACCGCATCATCGGCGTTTCGCAGCATATCCGGGAGGTCCGCGACCTGATCAAGAAGCTCGCCGGGAGCGAGGCCTCAACCATCCTCATTCAGGGAGAGAGCGGGACGGGCAAGGACCTCGTGGCTCATGCGATCCACTACGAATCGTCCCGACGCGACCGGCCGTTCTTCGCCATCAACTGCGCCGCTATCCCCGAGACCCTGATAGAATCGGAGCTGTTCGGCCACGAAAAGGGCGCCTTCACGGATGCGCGGTCGCTCAAACGCGGCATGTTCGAAATGGCCGACGGCGGCACGCTGTTCCTGGACGAAGTGAGTGAAATGACTCTCGGGATGCAGGCCAAGCTCCTGCGCGTCCTGGAGGGACAGGCGTTCCGGCGTGTCGGCGGCGTGAAGAACATCACCGTGGACGTTCGCGTCATAGTCGCGTCGAACCGCAACCTGGAAGAGGCCGTCCGGGCGTCGAGGTTCCGGCAGGACCTCTACTTCCGACTCGCGATCATCCCCCTGACGCTCCAACCCCTGCGGGAACACAAGGACGATATCCAGCCGCTCCTGGAGCACTTCATCCAGCACTACAATCAGAAATTTCGCAAGAGCATCCAGGGACTGACCAAGGAAGCGGAGGAGTTGCTCCAGAACTACGACTGGCCAGGGAACATACGGGAGCTCAGGAATGCGATCGAGCGGGTGATGATTCTCGCGGAAGGCAACCGCGTCGCAGCCAAGTACCTGCCCATCCGCATCTCGGAAGGCGGTGTGCTCCCCGTTCCGATGTCGGAGTTCACGGCTGACGGTATCATCGCCCTGCCCTCGGGCGGCATCTCACTGTACGATGTCGAACGCGAGCTGATTCGACAGGCTCTTGAGCAGGCCCGCGGCAACAAGACGATGGCGTCGAAACTGCTTCGTATTACCCGGGACACTCTCCGATACAAGGTCAAGAAATACAGGCTCGAGTAGAAGAAGTTGGGGACAGTAACCTCTATCGCCGAGCGGCTTCAGCAGGATGAGCAGGCGGGCAAGCGAAAAAGGCTACTGTCCCCAATTTTGTTCACGTCAGGCCTGGGGGCGCCTGAGCAGGGTCACCAG
>JAFNAH010000519.1 GCA_017860075.1 Acidobacteriota bacterium
CAGGCGATGACGGATCCGACCCGGACCGCCGAGGAACTCAAATCCCATGCGAAACTGGAAGGCAAGCCCATCCTTGCGAGCTGGATGGGCGGTCCGGATGTCGCAGCCGGCGAGAGTATCCTGAATCGGGCCGGGGTGCCGACATTCCCCTATCCCGATACCGCCGCACGCGCCTTCTGCTACATGAGTCGCTACAGCTACAACCTGCGCGGGCTTTACGAGACGCCGATTCTGCGCGACACTCCCGAGGCTGCGCTCGACCGGTCGACGGCGGAGGAGATCATCCAGAACGCCCGCAGGTCGGGCCGCGAAATCCTGACCGAGTTCGAGTCGAAGCGACTCCTGGCGTGCTACGGAATCCCGACGGTAGAGACACGCGTCGCCCTTACGGAGGCGGAGGCTGTCAAGGCCGCCGATGCCATCGGCTACCCCGTAGTGCTCAAGCTCTATTCTGCTACGATCTCCCACAAGAGCGAGGTCGGAGGTGTCAGGCTCAACCTCACAGACCGCCAGTCGGTGCGCCGCGCGTATCGGGAGATCAAGGCTGCCGTGCTGGAAAAGGCCGGCGTGAAACACTTCCTGGGGGTTACGGTCCAGTCCATGATCCGGCTGGAAGGATATGAACTCATCCTGGGAAGCAGCCTCGATCCGCAGTTCGGACCGGTGCTTTTGTTCGGCTCAGGAGGTCAGCTCGTCGAGGTGTACAGGGACCGCGCGCTGGCCCTTCCTCCCCTGAACACCACGCTCGCCCGGCGCTTGATGGAGCAAACCCGGATCTTCGCTGCACTGAACGGGACCCGGGGGCGGCCGCCTGTGGACCTGTCGGCACTCGAGCTTCTGCTTGTCCAGTTCAGCCAGCTTGTCACCGAACAGCGCTGGATACGTGAAACGGACATAAACCCTCTGCTCGTGTCCGGTAACCATCTCATTGCGCTGGACGCCCGCGTGGTCGTGCACGGGCCCGATGCAACCCTCGAGTCTCTGCCGGACTTGGTAATCCGTCCTTATCCGGTGCAGTACGTTACCCCGTGGCAGCTGAAGGACGGGACACCGGTAACCATCCGGCCGATACGCCCCGAGGACGAGCCGATGATGGTCAGGTTCCACGAAACACTCTCGGAACGCAGCGTCTACTTCCGTTACTTCCACCCGATCCGCCTGAACGCCCGGGTGGCCCACGAGAGGCTGACGCGGATGTGTTTCATCGACTACTCACGCGAGATGGCACTCGTCGTCGTCCGAACGGATCGCGAGGCACGCAGGGAGGACCTGCTCGGGGTGGGCCGCCTCATCAGAGTCCACGGCACACGGGATGCGGAATTCGCGATCCTGATCAGCGATCAGTGGCAGGGGCATGGAATCGGGACGGAGTTGCTTGCCCGACTGGTCCAGATCGGCAGGGAGGAAAAGCTGGAACGTATCGTCGCCGACATACTTCCCGACAACACAGAGATGCAACGGGTCTGCGAGAAGATCGGCTTCAGGCAGGAGTACTCGGCCGCGGAGGGAGTCGTGAAAGCCGCGATCGACCTGTAAAGCTGCTATGCCGAGTGGAAAATCCGGCCCATCCTGATATGATGTCGTGTGCTCTGATGCACCGAACTTACATAGAACACAACTTTCATTACTGCATGGAGTGAAGGATCATGGATTTAAGCACCAGATACATGGGATTGAACCTGCGCAGCCCGCTTGTCCCGTCCGCCTCGCCGCTCTCGGATCAGATAGATGGTATCCGGCGCATGGAGGATTCGGGGGCCGCCGCCGTCGTGCTCTATTCCCTTTTCGAGGAGCAGATTGCGAGGGAGTCCGAAGCGCTGCAGCAGCAGCTTGCGTACGGCACCGAGAGCTTCGCCGAGGCACTGACCTACCTTCCGGAACCGGGAGAGTTTCGCGTGGGGCCGGAGGACTACCTGAACCACATTCGCAGGGCGAAGGAGGCCGTCCGCATCCCGATCATCGCCAGCCTCAACGGCTCTACGCTCGGCGGATGGGTTGATTACGCCAGGAAGATTCAGCAGGCGGGGGCCGATGCCCTGGAGTTGAACGTCTATTACATCGAGACGAACATGGACCGCACCGCGCTCGAAGTCGAGCAGACGTACCTGGACATCCTGAGGGCGGTGAAGCTGGTTGTCAGCATCCCGGTGAGCATCAAGCTGGGCGCGTTTTTCAGCAACACGGCCAATATGGCGAAGAAACTCGATCAGGCCGGGGTCAACGCTCTGGTCCTGTTCAACCGCTTCTATCAGCCCGATATCGACCTGGAAACCCTCGAGGTGAGGCCCAACGTCCTCCTGAGCACGCCGCAGGCCCTCAGGCTGCCATTGCGGTGGGTTGCGATTCTCTACGACCGGATCAAGGCCAACATCGCCGCGACCAGCGGCATACACACGGCGCACGATGTGCTGAAGGTCCTGATGGCGGGCGCCGATGTTGCTATGCTCTGCTCGACGCTGCTGCGCAACGGGATCGGACACCTGCGCACGATTGAAACGCAGATGTGCGAATGGATGGAAGAGCACGACTACGAGTCCGTGCGCCAACTGCAGGGGAGCATGAGCCAGAAGTACTGTGCGGACCCCAACGCCTTCGAGCGCGC
>JAFNAH010000520.1 GCA_017860075.1 Acidobacteriota bacterium
ACTCCCTCGTGGGAGCACCTGCGCCAGTTCAATGTTCTGATCGATTGCCTGCCCAACATCCACATGCTTATCAATCAGGTCGATCCTGTGGACCAGGCCGGCCCCGGCTTCTACCGGCGGCTTGCGGCGGAGATGCTTGCCGGTTGCACGAAACCAGTCTGTCTCCAGGCGGCCTGCGCCTCCGACGTTCGTGCCATGATCGCAATGGGCGAGGCAATCCGTGGATCGCGCGCTGCGCTCGTCGAGCAGCCCCTGTTCATGATCGGCCTGAATGCCGAGCCGCCGCTTCACATCTCCGGTGGGGTTACCGGCGCGCTCCTGGCCACCTGCGAAGCGGGCTTGCCGGTAAGCGTGGGCAACTACGCCATGATGGGGGTCACCGCGCCGGTTACTGTGGCCGGTGCGCTCGTGCAGCTTAACGCCGTCCAGATGATCGCCATCATCCTCTCGCAAGCGGTGCGGGAAGGGACCCCCATCTGCTATACCTCGTTCTCCGGGGCCGCGGACCTGCGAACGCTCGATGTGAGCACCTCGACACCCCATGCCCTGCAGCTCCTGCGGCTCGGCATAGCCATGGGCCGCCACTACGGGCTTTCCATCTACAGCACTGCCCTCACAGATTCCCGCGAGCCGGATCCGCAGGCCGCCTGCGAACGAGCGGTTCAGTTGCAGCTCTGCATCGAGGCAGGGGCCCATCTTATTCAAGGGCCGACCTCACACATGGACCGTATGATGCTCTCGAGTTACGTGCAGGCAGTGATCGACAATGACATCGTCGGCTATGTTCTGGCGTCATGCCGCCGCCCCGTTGTCTCAGCCGAAACGCTGGCTCTTGAAGCGGGGCACGATGTCGCGCTTGAGCCTCAATATGCCGATTTCAAGTTCGTCTCGCACGAGCACACGATGCGACACCTGCGGGACGAGGTCTGGGAACCCTGGGCATTTGACCGCGACAGCTTTTCGGCCTGGGATAAAGCAGGTCGGGAATCGGTTGTTGAGCGGGCCGCGGCGAAGGCCCGCGAAATCCTTGCTTCTCATCGCCCCGAGCCCTTGGAACCCGGCATCGCGGACGCGCTCGGTGCCTCTTCGCTCCGAGGACTATATGTTTGACTTGCGACCCGAATTCACTACTCTCGTAGCTGTTTCTGGCCAAAGCGGGCCCACAGTGAGAAGATCGGGGACTGTTCCAAGCGCCCGGTTGACTCTCCCGCGTTATCAACAGGTTTACCAGGCGTGCGTGAACTGTCCCCGATCCTTATCCCGGGTCGGTGTTTGTGAGCGTTCATCCGTGTCCCCAAGCTCGTTTTCCCGGTTGCCCCATGAGTCGTCCGGGCCAGCGCCCCGGTCCACCGGAACCAGGAAGGAAGAATGATGGGAACCAACATCGAAGAGAAACTGGCAAGCGAGGGCGGCCCAAAGGCCGTGCCCGAGCTCGGCCCTTTCCCAAGCAAACTCGGACGCGAAGAACTGTGGGAACTCGTTGATCTTTGGGATCTGAGTCCCCGGAACAAGGAGCGGATCAAGGAGATCCTCGACCAGGATCCCCATGTCCAGGGCCCGCACCTGTTCCGCTATTACAATCCCAAGCCCAGTCGCGTGGCGGCCGCCGAAGATGCCATGCGGGAGTTGGTCGGAACCAGGTATTGCCTGGCCGTAAACTCCTGCACGTCGGCGCTGATCGCCAGCTATCGTGCCTTGGGAGTCGGCATGGGTGACGAGGTGATTGTGCCGGCATACACCTTTTTTGCCAGCGCAGCCGGCGTGGCTGCATCCAACGGTATACCGGTAATCGTTGAAGTTGACGATTCCCTGACTCTGGACCCCGAAGCCGCGGAGCGAGCGATCAGCCGCCGCACGAAAGCGATCGTCGTCGTTCACATGCGCGGGGCACCGGGGCAAATGGATGCCTTGACGGATCTGGCGAAACGAAAGGGTCTCTCGCTGGTGGAAGATGTGGCTCAGGCAGGAGGAGGATCGTTCCGGGGGAAGCGCCTGGGAAGCATCGGCACAATGGGGTGTTTCAGTTTCGACCATTACAAGGTGATGTCATCCGGCGAGGGCGGCTTCGTGACCACCGACGACGAGTGGTTGTACACGCGCGCTCAAAGCTGGCATGACACCGCTGCCTGTTGGCGCCCGGACCGCTTTGCCCGCGAGCGCCGGGAAGGGGAACTGTTCGCAGGCGAGAATTACCGCATGAGCGAATTGCAGGGGGCCGTGGCCGTGGCCCAGATCCGCAAGACCGATACCCTGCTGGCAGGTTACCGCCGGGCAAGGGATCTGATTCTCGCAGGAATTGACCCCTTCCCCGGCTTGACCTTCCGGCGCCTCACGGATCCGGCCGGCGATACCGCGATCTGTCTGATCATGTTCCTGCCCGACCCCGAGGTGACGCGTCGCGCCATCGAAGAGCTGCATGCGGAAGGAGTGCCGGCGGGCGGCGTTTACGATTCCAAAGTCAGGGACTGGCACATCTACACGTACTGGGAGCACGTGCTTGAGACGAAGAGTGTGGCCGCCGACGGCCTGCCCTGGAGCGCCGTGCCCAGGGAGGAATTGCCCAAGTACTCGCGTGACATGTGCCCGAGGACGCTGGATCTG
>JAFNAH010000521.1 GCA_017860075.1 Acidobacteriota bacterium
GCCTGTCTGCAGCGCCTCCCGCGCCGCGCTGTTGACGGGATGCTACTCCAACCGCGTCGGCATCCTGGGAGCGCTCGGCCCGAAATCCCGGACCGGCATCAGCGACGGCGAGGTCACGATCGCCCAACTGGTGAAGCAGAAGAACTACGCCACGGCCATCTTCGGCAAGTGGCACCTCGGTTGCCAGCCGCAGTTTCTGCCGCTGCATCACGGATTCGACGAGTACTTCGGCCTCCCCTATTCAAACGACATGTGGCCCTTTCACCCGGAAGCGCCCAAGGATTACCCGGACCTGCCGCTGATGGAAGGCGACAAGGTCGTGGCATACAACCCTCCGATGGACGGCCTGACAAGCCGGTACACCGATAGGGCCGTGGCGTTCATCGAGAAGAACCGGGAGCGGCCGTTCTTCCTCTACCTGGCGCACAACATGCCCCACGTTCCGCTCGGCGTTTCACCCAGGTTCAAGGGCAAATCGCGCCACGGCCTGTACGGCGACGTCATCATGGAGATCGACTGGTCCGTCGGCGAGATCCTTCAGACCCTCCGCCGCCTGAATCTCGATGAGAACACGCTCGTGATCTTTGCCTCCGACAACGGTCCCTGGCTCAGTTACGGCGAGCACTCAGGTCATTCCGGTCGGCTGCGCGAAGGCAAAGGCACAACCTGGGAAGGGGGCGTCCGCGTCCCCTGCGTCATGCGCTGGCCGGGCCAAATCCCTCGCGGATTGGTCTGCACGGAGCCGGCGATGACAATCGACATCCTGCCAACCGTGGCCAGGCTGATCGGCGCAGGCCTTCCGGCCCACCCAATCGACGGGCTCGATATCCGTTCACTCATGACGGGGAAGGAAGGAGCGCGGTCACCGCACGATGCCCTCTATTTCTACTGGAACGAGAACCTCGAAGCCGTGCGGAGCGGCAGGTGGAAGATGCATCTTCCCCACCCCTATCGCACGCTGGGCGGCAAGGAGGGAGGGAAAGGCGGACAGCCCGTCAAATACGAGGATGCAAGTACCCAGCTGGCTCTCTTCGATCTTGTCAAGGACCCCGGGGAGACGCAGGACGTCTCGGCTGAGCATGCCGATATCGTGGCGCGCCTGAAAGAGACTGCCCGGCGTTTCGACGAGGACCTGAAGCATCACTCCCGCGAACCGGGCCGCCTTCCGCCTGCCCCGGCAAAGGGGTGATCTCTGCGACCGTGAGCGGGCGCACCCCGGCAGGGTGCGCCTGGTCCGCCGCGGCGCGCCGGACCCGTTTTGTCCGCGCCCAATCGGTAGACGCCGTCCCCCTCCACTGTTACACTCTATTCACGTTGTCCGGAAGGCGCGCCACTCGGGGGCGCGAAGATTCGCGGAAAGGAGATCGACACTATGCCGCTTGAGCCCTATCTTTTCTTCGAAGGCTGTTGCGAGGAAGCACTCAACTTCTACACCAGGGCGCTGGGCGCCGAGATAACGAGCCTCATGCGTTATTCCGAGAGCCCGGAAGCGCCGCCGCCGGACAAGCTGCCGCCCGGATCGGAGAAAAAGGTGATGCACGCGGTCGTGCGCATTGGCGATGCCTCGGTGATGGCCTCCGACGGCCTTTGCTCGGGCAAGCCCGACTTCGGCGGCTTTTCGCTTTGTCTCACCGTAGCCGGGGAGGCGGAAGCCAGGCGCCTGTTCGCAGGACTCGCGGAGGGCGGAAATGTGCTCATGCCGCTCTCCAAGACGTTCTATTCGCCTTGCTTCGGGATGGTCACCGACCGCTTCGGCGTCGGATGGATGATCCTCGTGCGGCAATGAGCCTCGCCGCGGCCCTTGCCCTGACCTGCGGCGGACCGACAACCAAAGGCGAAAAAGGGGAGAAAGACATGCATCGGCCAATCCATTTCGAAATCCTGTGTGACAACCCGGAGAAAGCATCGGCTTTCTACCGTGACGTGCTTGGCTGGGACATCGCAAACTGGCAAGGGCAAACCTATTGGCTCGCAACCACCGGGCCGGAGGGGACGCCCGGCATCAATGGCGGCATCATGCACAAGCACCTTCCGCAGTCGGTGATCAACACCGTCGACGTCGCTTCGATCGACGAGACGCTGGGCAAGATCGAACGGGCCGGCGGCAGGAAGGTACTGGGCCCGAACCAGATTCCGGGTGTCGGCCTGCACGCTTACTGCGCGGATCCGGAGGGAAACCTGTTCGGCATCCTGCAGCCCGAGCCTCCCGCCGGCACAGATCGGAAGTTCTGAGCTGATTCTGCTCCACGGCGGAATCACTCCAAAGAGACGGCGAAAAACCGGGCATAAGTATGCGACACTTGGCTCCGGATCATTCATTCAGATCCGACCGAGGGCGCAATGCGATTTCTGCTGAGTTGCCTGCTGTTAACGCCTTTCCCCGTCCCCGCCGCCGGGCAAGGCTGGTGGATGACGGAACCGGTCCGCTGGGTTCAGACGAACCTGCGCGAGACGGACGCCGCGCTTGACCCGGGCCGCCATGCCGGGCAACTAGCCGACATGCGCGCCAACGTCGTGCTCATGGGTATGGGCGGCATCTGTGCTTATTATCCGACACGGGTCGCGTTCCATTATCCAAGCGCGTATCTGCCCGCC
>JAFNAH010000522.1 GCA_017860075.1 Acidobacteriota bacterium
ATCGTTGGTGGAGTGGCCGGCGGAGCGTCGTGTGCGGCGCGCCTGCGCAGGTTGGATGAGAAGGTCGAGATTCTCATGGTGGAAAAAGGGCCATACGTCTCGTACGCGAACTGCGGACTTCCCTACCATATCTCGGGCGTGATTCCGCAGGAATCGAGCCTCCTGGTGGCGAACGAGCAGCTGTTCCGCGGGCATTTCGCGATCGACGCGCGTACGAACTGCGAGGCGATCTCCATATCGCCGAAGAAGAAGACCGTAGACCTGCGCAATGTAGCGACCGGCGAGGTGACGACCGAGTCTTACGACAAGCTGGTGCTCTCACCCGGGGCGCCGTCGGTCCGTCCGCCCCTGCCCGGGATCGATCTGCCCGGGATCTTCCAGGTGAGGACCGTGCCGGACGCGCGGACGATCCGCCAGTGGATCGAACGGGGTACCGCTTTCCTGGCGGGGATGTACCGCTACTCGGGGATTCAGTTCGTGAAACCGACGCGGCGCGCGGTTGTGATCGGCGGCGGCTTCATCGGTCTCGAGACGGCGGAGAACCTGGTCCATTCCGGGTTCGACGTGACGCTCGTCGAGATGCTCGATCAGGTCCTGGCCCCCCTCGACCCGGAAATCGCCTGCGCGCTCAATGACGGGGTGGCCGGATTCAAGCAGGCGGACGGCGGTACACTCGAGGTGCAGACGAAGTCCGGAAAGACGTATCCGGCCGATATCGTGATCCTCGCGCTCGGGGTGCGGCCGGACACGACGCTGGCCAGGAAGGCAGGGCTCGAGATCGGCGAACGCGGGGGGATCCGCGTTGACGAGCACATGCGCACGAGCGACCCGGACATCTTTGCCGTCGGCGATGCCATCGAAGTCAAGGACGTCGTGACCGGCCAGTGGAACCTCGTGGCGTTGGCAGGGCCGGCGAACCGGCAGGGTCGGATCGCGGCCGATGTGATCGCCGGGCGCGATTCCCGTTATCGCGGCACCCAGGGCACCTCGATCATCGGGCTGTTCGGGGGCGCCGCCGCCTGGACCGGGGTCAGTGAGAAGACGCTCAAGAGACTCGGTGACGGAGACTTCGAAAAGATCTACATCTTCCCGAATTCGCACGCAGGGTACTACCCGGATGCCAAGATGCTCGGGTTGAAGGTCATCTTCCGCAAGTCCAATGGACGTCTCCTCGGGGCGCAGGCGCTCGGCCAGGACGGGCCGGCGGTAGACAAGCGGATCAGCGCCCTGGCCCTGGCGATCCAGATGAAGGCGACAATTTACGACCTCGAAGAGGCCGAGCTTTGCTACGCGCCGCAGTTCGGCAGCGCCAAGGACGCAGTCAACTTCGCCGGCATGGTAGCCGCCGACGTCCTCCGGGGTGACATGCCGCTCGCTCATTGGGACCAGACGGACGGCGCGTTCCTGCTCGACGTGCGCGAGCCGGTGGAGCTGATCGTGGAAAGCGTGCCGGGCGCAGTCAACATCCCGATGGGCCAGCTCCGCTCGCGCCTCGGCGAACTCCCCCGCGACCGGGAGATCCTGGTCATCTGCCGTTCGGCCCAGCGCGCCTATTACGCGACGCGCATCCTTTTGCAGAACGGGTTCAAAGCCCGAAACCTCTCCGGCGGCATGCTGTCACGGGCAATGCAAAAGCGTGCTGAGTTGGTTTATTGAAACAGCGTTGGTCCAGGGAGGCCCCATGAAAGCGATAACCGTTGAACCGAAGCAGCCCGGGACCGCCCGGTGGGAAGACATCCCGGAACCCGACCCGCGTGACGGCTCGGTTCTGGTCGAAGCGGTGGCAGTAGGCGTCTGCGGGACAGACGTGGAGATTACCGAGGGGAAATACGGCTGGGCGCCGCCGGGGAAGACCCGGCTGGTGCTGGGGCATGAATCCCTCGGCCGCGTCGTTGATCCGGGGCAAAGCCGCTCGCTGAAGAAAGGAGACCTGGTGGTCGGGATTGTCCGCCGTCCGGATCCGGTGCCCTGCCCCAATTGTGCGGTGGGCGAGTGGGACATGTGCCGCAACGGCCAGTATACCGAGCGGGGTATCAAGGCCGTCGACGGCTTCATGTCGGAACGGTGGCGCATCGAATCCGAATACGCCATCAAGGTCGATCCCTCCCTGGGCATCCTCGGCGTGCTGCTCGAGCCGACGACGGTGGTGGTGAAAGCGTTCGAGCAGGTCCTCATGGCGGGGCGGCGCAGTTTCTGGGAACCCAAGACCGTGGTGGTAACCGGCGCGGGCCCGATCGGCCTCCTGGCGGCTGCTCTCGCGTGCATGGGCGGAATGGAGGTCCATGTTCTGGACCGGGTTGAAGCCGGACTGAAGCCGGAACTCGCGCGCGCCCTCGGTGCCAGCTATCACTCCGGGAGCCTGCTGGACCTCGACTTCGAACCCGACATCATCGTTGAGTGCACGGGGGCCGGGCCGGTGATTGCGGCCGCGACCCAGAAGATCGGGGCGGGCGGGATCATCTGCTTGACAGGAATCGGGTCCGGGGGATTCGCCAACCGCGCCATCGGCGACGTGGCGGCCGCGGCGGTCCTTAAGAACAACGTGCTGATCGGCAGCGTGAATGCGAACAAGCGACACTGGTACAAGGCAAGCGACCGGCTGGCGCGCATGGATCCGGATTGGCTGAGCCGCCTGATCACGCGCCGCGAAACGCCGGAGAATTTCAGACAGGCTCTGGAGAGAAAGCCTGACGATATCAAAGTGATCCTCCAGTTCTCTGAGCCCTGATTTCTTGAAAATGGTGACAGGCACCTTTTTTCGAAATTCATCGTCCGCAAATCCAGCGGAAAAGTCCTCGGCGCGCAGGCGCTGGGCGAGGACGGCCCCGCGGTGGACAAGCGGATAAGCGCCCTGGCCATGGCCATCCAGATGGGCACGACGATCTATGACCCGGAAGAATCCGAGCTTTGCTATGCGCCCCGGTTCGGCAGCGCGAGGGACCCGGTCAACTTCGCCGGCATGGTGGCCGCCGATGTTTTGCGCGGCGACATGCCGCTCGGTCATTGGGATTCGCTGGACAGCGCTTTCCTGTTCGACGTGCGCATGCCCGTGGAATTGGCCGTGGAAAGCGT
>JAFNAH010000523.1 GCA_017860075.1 Acidobacteriota bacterium
GGTCCGACTCCACGTAGATTAGTCCCGGGTGTGGGAGCTGGGTGCGGAGGCTGAAACGAGTAGCAATGGAGGAACAGCTTTGCGCAAAGCCCGATATCCCAGACGCAAGTTTATCCGGGACGTCGCCGCAGTAGCGGGCGGCCTCTCGGTTCTTCCCGCGTGTAATAAGTCACGAGGCCGGTGGCGCTTCTTCACCGAAGAAGAAGCCAACACGGTCTACGCTATCTGCGAGCAGATCATCCCCACCGATCAGGATCCCGGCGCCGCCTACGCCGGCGTGCCGAACTTCATCGACAAGCAGTTGGTCGGCCCCTACAAGCGCTTCCAGCAGGCATACCGCAAGGGATTGGCGGGCGTGCAGGAAACGAGCCTGGCGCAGTTCGGCGCCCGGTTCGAATCTCTCAAATGGGACCAGCAGACAGAAGTACTGAAGATCCTCGAAGCTGGCAAGGCCAGGGGCCGGACCTGGGAGACCGGGAGTCCGAAGGTTTTCTTTGAGCTCATCCGGGACCACACGATGCAGGGTTTCTATGGAAGCCCCCGCCATGGCGGCAACTGGGACTATGTCAGCTACCGCATGCTCGGGCTCGACTACCCGCAGGTGATCGGCCAGAACCGCTACAAGAAGGCTTGATTCCGGCGACCCCCCCTGGAGGTGACAGCACATGGCCTTGAAACACGTGAATGCCGTTGTGGTCGGTGCGGGCGCCGGCGGCGGCATAGCCGCCAAGGAACTGAGCGAAGCCGGCCTGAGTGTCGTGCTTCTCGAAAGAGGCGGATGGTCTCATTTCTGGGATTACGCTCACGACGAGCTCATCAGCCAGAGAACCACCCCTTTAGGTAACGCGTTCGGCCCTGATGACGAGAAGTACCGGCGCGTGGTCGTCGATCGGGACGGGTCCTCCCGCGTTGTTCTTCCCAGCGAAGGGGCCTACTGCAACAACGCGGCATGCGTCGGTTCCGGAACGGTGAGTTACGGGGCAATGGCCTGGCGCTTCATGCAAAAGGATTTCATGATGCGCAGCACCTACAGCGCACCGGATGGTTCGACGCTCGAAGACTGGCCGATCAGATACGAGGATCTCGAACCTTTCTACGAGAAGGCGGAATGGGAAATCGGCGTCGCCGGCGACGACACCCAGAATCCTTTCGCCCCGCCGCGTCGCCGGCCTCAGCCGATGCCGCCCTTTCGGTACAACACGGAGGGCAGGCTGCTCGATCCCGCGGCCCGAAGGCTCGGCTGGCATCCTTTCCCCATCCCGATGTTGAGGAACTCGGTGCCGTATGGCGGGAGGCCGGCCTGCATCCATTGCAGGTTCTGCGTGGGATTCGCATGCGAGGTGAACGCGAAATGCGGAACTCACAACACGGCGATTCCCGCAGCGATCGCAACGGGCAACTGCGAACTCCGGACACAATGCGTCGCAAGTGAGATCATCCTGGACGAAAAGGGCAGGGCAGGAGGCATTGTCTATTTCGACGAAACGGACCGCCGGCAGACGCAGACATCCGATATCGTGGTCCTGGCCTGCTCTGCCACCGAAACACCCCGCCTGATGCTCAATTCCCGCTCACGGCTTTTCCCCGGCGGCGTCGGAAACAGGAACGACTGGGTGGGGCGTAACCTGCAGGGGCACGCGTACGCCGGCGCCTTCGGACTGTTCGAAGCGGAGACCTACGACGACGCCGGGCCCGGCGCGTGCCTGGCGATATGCGACTTCAATCACGGGAACGCCGGCTTGCGGGGCGGCGGCGCCATCTGCAACGAATTCATCCGGACCCCTTACCTGTTCACCAGCCGCAGACCGCCCGGATCTCCGGCCTGGGGGCGCGGGCACAAAGACTTCCAGCGCCGGAACTTCAAACGGTGCGTGGCCGTCCACGGCCCGGTACAGGAGATGCCCGTCTTCGACGCGCGTGTCCAGGTCGACCCGGCGGTCAAGGATTATTGGGGAATCCCGGTGGTGCGGCTGTCCGGGAGCCGCCACCCGCACGATCTGGAAATATCGCGTTTCCTTGCCGACAAGGCGGCACTGTGGTTGAAAGAGGCGGGAGCGACTGAAACCTGGCCAAAGCTGCCGGGCTCGGGTTTGAGCGGCGGCCAGCATCAGGCGGGCACCTGCAGGATGGGCAACGATTCCAAGGTATCCGTGACGAACAGCTACGGGCAGGTGCACGATGTCGAAAACCTGTTTGTTGCCGACGCCAGCCTGCATGTCACTAACGGAGGCTTCAATCCCGTCCTGACCATCATGGCTCTGGCCTACAGGGTTTCGGACTACATAAAGCGCGAATGGAAAGGGACCCGTTTCCGGGCCTGATTTCAGAACCTTCGATCACCAGGCCGGGTCCGGACGGAGCGCGCCGGAGGATCAGGGGCAGACAGCCCCCTGGAGCGTCTCATGAGCATGTCAAAGTGGAAGAAAGCCATCATCATCGTCGTCATTTTCGCAGGTTTCGCCCTCGCCGGATCTGCCGCATTCTGGCACTATGCCGGCCCCAGCCAGACCTGTTCCTCCTGCCATGAGATCCGTTCGGCGCAGGACCTGTGGGAAGCGTCCTACCACCGCGAGGTCCCGTGCGA
>JAFNAH010000524.1 GCA_017860075.1 Acidobacteriota bacterium
GGTTAAGATTTGTGGAGACCTTTCCAGCAATTGTGGCTCAAGAGCCAACAGGCAAACCAGTGAGCTAGCCCGAACTTCCTGAGATTCTATTGGCTATAGACTAGTATGGATTGGGGACGCGAGGCCGAACGGGTTTAGGAAACCGTTGCTCTATCCAACTGAGCTACAGGCGCACTTTCGGAAGCAGATGATAGCATAGGGCTTGCAGAATCGAAGGCTTTTCCATGGGTGCCGCATTGCCCGACTGTGCCCATTGGCGTGTCTCCGCTAACCGCATCCAGCAGCCGGGACTTGCCTGACAGGAATTCTCGCTCAAAAGCGGAACGGCATTGTCTGATAGGGTTGAAGCATGAATGGACAGGGATTAGCATATGCTTATGACCCCCGAAGAAAAGGACCGCTACGATCGCATCGATCGCCAACTGGAGTTCCTGGCCGCGCACCAGGCGCAACTCTCCTCCGACCTCGCTGAACTCAAGAGCATTGTCGCCATGCAATCGCAACAGATCGCGAAGCATGATGAGCAGATTGCGAGAAATGACGTGCAGATCGCAGGGCTGAGAGAGGCGATCGGCATTCAGGGAGATCAGGTCCGGTCCCTGGCGGACACGGTACTTCGGCTCGCGCGAGTCATGGACGAGCGGGATCGCCAGACGGACGCCAGGATCAATGCCCTGATCGGTGTAGTGGAAAAATACTTCTCAAACGGAAAGAAGTAGCCGACAGGGCTGAAGAAGAACGCATCACAGAAGGAGGCGAGTCGCTGCCCTGCTGAGCCGACGCTGTCGACTGCGATGCGGCGCGCTGCGGCACAGCGCACCCGCTCACAACCAATCCCGTAAGTTGATCGATGTGCGCGCCGCATTTGGTCGTATACTGCGCTGGCTAACCCAAAGGAGGCAGATTAATGTCAGAGGCCCAAATCACACGTCGGGAGTTCATGGGAAGCGCGATCGCGGGCACTGCCGCGACAGGCCTGGCCCTGGACACAAGGGCGGCCCGTGCTAATCCCGCAGCCAACACGCAGGTCACCGTAGGCATCATCGGAGCCGGAATTCGCGGCCTGGAACTCATGCAGGCGGTCCTGAATGTCGGAGGCAAGGTCGCAGTCGTCTGCGACCTCTATGACGGACATTTCAGGCGCGCGCAGGAGATACAGGCAGACACGCCGACAACCCGCGAATATCGCGAGGTTCTCTCCCGCAAGGACATCCAGGCCGTGGTGATCGCTACCGCGGACCATTGGCACGCCCCCATCGCCATCGAAGCCATGAAAGCGGGTAAGGACGTCTACTGCGAAAAGCCGATGACGCACACGATCCCTGAAGCTCTCGAAATGGTCAAGATCTCAAAGGCCACAGGGCGCCTCGTCCAGGTCGGAAGCCAGAGCATCAGCATGACCTCGACCCGGAAAGCCAGGGAGTGGGTGCAGGCAGGGCAGATCGGCAGCGTCTTCATGGTCCAGTGTTCGATCTACCGACCGAACGCAATCGGAGCCTGGCGCTACCCGGTTCCTCCGGATGCTTCGCCAAAGACGGTCGATTGGGATCGATTCCAGGCGAACGTTCCAAAACGCCCGTTTGACGCGGCCCGCTTCTTCCAGTTCCGCAACTGGTACGACTACTCAGCCGGGATCGCGGGGGACGAGTATGTCCACCTGCTCTCCAGGGTGCACTACGTACTCGGCGTACAGTACCCCCGGAGCGCCGTCTCAAACGGCGGAATCTACAAATGGACCGGCGACCGCGATGTTCCCGACATCCACAACACCATGTACGATTACGGCAAGTTCCAGGCTCTGGTCAACGCGAACCTGGTATGCAACTGGGATGGAGGCGAGATCGTCCGGTTCTTCGGGGACAAGGGTACCGTGGAATTGACCGAATGGGCCGCGACTCTCGCTCCCTACAACCCCATCGAGGAATACCTCTACCCGCTGGAGGCATGGCCAAAAGACCTCAAGGACAAGTTCATCGAGGAGCACAAGAGCGACCCGCTCGCCGATTGTGGGACGGCCCGGCAGCAGCCGCAGCGTCAGAAGGAGACCTTCAAACAGGAGGCAGAGGGAACGGAAGACCACTTCCGTAATTTCTTCGAGTGTGTCGGCACACGCAAACAGCCGGTCGAGGCGGTCGAATTCGGGTGCGGGACCGCCGTGGCCTGCCACATGGCCAACATTTCATACCAGAAGAAGCAGCGCGTCTTCTGGGACGCGGAGAAGCTGGCCCTGAGAGTCTGACGGCGAGTCCGTCACACGCTCCGCAATTTCTCGTTCACGCTGCGGACCTTGTCCTCCATTGATTGGTCACGGTCGACGCGGGTGCCCAGCTTGAGTACTGTGGTGATGCGGGGGACGCCGGCCTCGTGCAACACCTGGTGGCAGCGCTTCACGGCTGCCACCACGTCGTCCCATTCGCCCTCGATATTCGTGCCGTTGGCGTGGACCTGGGTCTTGAGCCCGGCTTCCTTGAGCACCTTTTCGCACTGGGCGATGTAACCACTAAGGCTCAGGCCGACGCCCAGTGGAACGATACCCAGATCAGCGATGACCTTCATGATCTGCACCTCCGGTCTGTCGG
>JAFNAH010000525.1 GCA_017860075.1 Acidobacteriota bacterium
CTTGCGTTTTCCCTCGGGTTGGCAAGCTGGCATACTTGTGCCGGAAGGTAACGATGCGCGCTCTTTACTTGAATGCCCCGGGGTCGCTGCAGTTCCGCGACACATCTCCACTTGAAGCCCCTCCGGGCTGGGTCCGGATCCGGATGCGCTATACCGGCATTTGCGGCTCGGATATTCACTACTTCACCGCGGGGAGGATAGGTGATCAGGTCGTCACATCCCCTTTTGTTCTCGGTCATGAGGGGAGCGGAGAGATCCTCGACGGCGGTGAAGCGTTCAGCGCCGGGCTGCCGGTCTATATTGAACCCGCAATACCGTGTCACCGTTGCGACCAGTGCCTGTCGGGCCGTGAAAACACCTGCCGCAGCATGAGGTTTCTCGGCAATCCTTTGGAGACCGGCGGCTGCATGAGGGAGGAGATTGCGATGCCGCACGAATGCATCGTCCCCATCCCGGGCTGGATGAGCCTCGAAGAGGCCGTTCTGCTCGAGCCCCTCAGCATAGGCATGTATGCCGTCGATCGGCGCGCTGCCACGATGCTCGGAGCCGGAGCCGTCTTTGATCCCGGTACCGGCGGGGCCGCGGATGCCGTTTCCGCCGCTTCGAAAGGCGGCGTCGATCTGGCGTTCGAGTGCGCCGGAACCCAGCAGGCGATCGACGACGCTGCACGGATGCTCAAACCCGGCGGAACGTTGGTTCTGATCGGGATCCCCGAAGGCATCGATCGCGTGACCTACGATCCGCACCTGATGCGCAGGCGCGAGATAACGGTGATCAACGTGCGCCGCCAGAACAGGATGGTCGAGCGGGCGATCTCTCTGCTCGAGCGGCGTCGCGACGCTGCCGCGGTTCTCATCACCCACCGCTTCCCCGCCTCAAACGCGGCACAGGCATTCAGCCTGGTCCAGCGGCGGGGCGACGGTGCCATCAAGGTTCTGCTCGAGTTCTAAGCGAGGATTCCCGGTGACTGTTCAGGCGGTGATTTTCGACATGGACGGAGTCCTGACCGATTCCGAACCCCTTATCAATGCCGCGGCCATGGAGATGTTCCGCGAAAAGGGGCTTGCGGTCCGACCCGAGGATTTCATCCCGTTTGTGGGGGCAGGCGAGAACCGGTACATCGGAGGGGTTGCGGAGAAATACAACTTCCCGCTCGATATTCTCGCGGCGAAGAAGCGGACCTACGAGATATACCTCGATCTGGTGCCGAAGCGGTTGGAGGCATTCCCCGGGGCGCAGCCGGTTGTGAACGCCTGCAGGCTCGCCGGCCTGAGGACCGCCGTCGCGTCCAGCGCGGACAGGATCAAGATCGAAGCGAACTTGCGCAGGATCGGGCTTCCGCCCGAATCCTGGGACGCCATCGTCACGGGTGAGGACGTGGCACGAACAAAGCCGAACCCGGACATCTTCCTGGCCGCTGCGCGGCTGCTGAACCTTACCCCGGACGAATGTGCGGTCGTTGAAGACGCCCCCAACGGGATCCAGGCGGCGAAAGCAGCCGGCATGCGCTGCATCGCCGTGGCGCAGACCTTCCCGGCAGCGAAGTTGACTGCCGCGGATCTCATTCGTCCCAGGATTGCCGGGATCTCACTCGCCGATCTGACGGGAGACCCCGCCTAAGGCCGGTATTTGCCGTCCGCCTGCCAGAGGTACAGCGTGCGGGGGAATCCTTCCTCGTTGGTGAAGTTGTCTACTTTCGTCGGCTCCCAATCGCCCATGCTGAACATATGGGACACGATGCGGGCGCCGGGCTTCAGCTCCTTGGTCAAAAGCGGGCGGAGCTTGAGGTTGGACGCTGTAAGAAGGTAGAGGGTCACGACGGTTGCAGGCGATACATCCACCGTCATCACATCCTGCTGCTTGAACGCAACGAGATTATCGACGCCGGCAGTACGGGCATTTTCCGTCGATTCCTTGATCCTCTGGGGATCGATGTCGAAGCCCATACCGTGCGCGCCGTATTTCTTGGCTGCCGTTATGACGATTCGCCCGTCCCCGCACCCGAGGTCATAGACCGTATCCTTGGACGTAACTTCCGCGAGAGCGAGCATCCGGTCCACGACGTCCTGGGGGGTCGGGACAAACGGTGCAAGGCTTTCTTGCGGACCTGCGAAGGCGACCGTCGCGGTGCGGTGGCCTGCGGCTGCGAACACCATTGCAGACATCATCAACAGAACGAGCAAGAGCTTGGGGTGTTTCATATCTCCTCCAGTCTCAGAAGCCGGTCCACCGGCGACACCCGCCGGTCACGTCCCGGCGGACTCCTTCATTAACATACAACTTCTTGCTCGTCTCAGAAATTCATTCTTTGACTGCGGCAAGCCATATCTGTGAGAATCGGCGCTCAGCGAGCGTGCGGTTCGAGACGATTTCGCGACAGGCCTTTTCAAGGGCCTCGTCGCCAAGGAGAGGTCATGACATCCAGGCTCTGGTTGCTATACGCCATCATTACGACTGTCTTCTGGGGTGTCTGGGGAGCCTTCATCGAGATCCCGGAGAAGGCGGGATTCCCGGCGACTCTGGGCTATTCGGTTTGGGCGCTTACGATGATTCCCTGCGCCCTTGTCGCACTCAAGATCATCGGCTTCAAGCTCGAATATGACGCGCGGGCGGTCTTCCTCGGCTCCGCGGTCGGCTTTCTGGGAGCAGGCGGACAACTCATCCTGTTCGAAGCACTCAGGACCGGGCCCGCCTACCTCGTCTTCCCCATCGTGTCGATGTACCCGGTACTCACTGTGATCCTCTCCGCAACTCTGCTTCACGAACGTACCGGCAGGCGCTCCTGGACCGGGATCATCCTCGCCTTTCCGGCAATCGCCCTTCTGTCCTACCAGCCGCCTGGCAGCAGCGCTGCGCACGGTTACGGGTGGCTC
>JAFNAH010000526.1 GCA_017860075.1 Acidobacteriota bacterium
ACGGGCGAAGATACCTGGACGTTGATGTCCGGTCTCTGGACAGCAACGCCTACGCTCTTGTCAGGGACTTCTGCATCCGCGTCGACGAGAAACTCGATGAGCTCAAGCAGGGATTCGACCAGCTGCAGCTGGCCAGGTCGGAAGCACTCCGTGATCCCATAGAAGCCAGACCAGCGCTGCGGGCAGCGTGGTCAGAATCCCTCAGGCACGTCTCTGACGACGCCAGGGACCTGCATCGCATCTTGGGTCTCGTCCTCGAAGGAGGAATTGATGCCAAGGACCTGTCAACGCTGGAGATCGGCACCCTGGAACTCGACTCCGGGTTCGAGAATGAAACCAAGGCTATGGGAGATCAAATCCTCCAGCTGGATCAGCGGATCAGGGGATTCCTTTCGGGAGAATCGTTCACGATCTCCGTCGAGGAATTGCGCCGCGGGGATATGTTGACGCTTCTCTCCCGGGTTCGAGCCGAGGCCGGGGAGATGAGGAAGGGACTGGATGCTGCGGTTCCGCTGAGAGCACAAAGCCAAAGGAGGACTGGCGGCTGACTCAGGGCACCATCGATGAGTCTTAACTTGTTTCTGTGAAGGAGGAAAGAACCATGGTAGCCGTAGCTTCGACCATGCTCGCACTGGGGACCAAAGCCCCCGAATTCAGCCTTCCCGACGTGGTTTCAGGCAGGACGGTCTCATCTTCTCTTGCCGATGGGAAGAAGGGGCTGCTCGTGATGTTTATCTCGCGTCACTGCCCCTACGTCCAGCACGTGAAGCAGGAACTGGCCAGATTAGGGAAGGATTACGCGGGACAGGTAGGGATTGTAGGCATTTCCGCAAACGACATCGTCGGCTATCCCGACGACTCACCCGCCAATCTCAAACGAATGGCTCTCGAGGAAGGATTCAACTTTCCGGTCTGCTATGACGAAAGCCAGGAAGTCGCCAAGGCTTACTCGGCGGCATGCACGCCGGACTTTTTCCTCTTTGACGGCAATCGGAAACTGGTCTACCGCGGACAGCTCGATGACAGCCGTCCCGGCAACGGCAAGCCGCTGACTGGTCACGACCTGCGGTCGGCGCTTGACTGCCTGATCGCAGGAAGGCCGGTGAACGAGGACCAGAAGCCCAGCCTGGGCTGCAACATCAAATGGAGGGCGGGTAACGAGCCTCCTTTTTTTAAATAGACGTTGCCCGGCCTGCACCCCCATCCATGTCGGAATCGGAATCGGGGTCGCTTTCGGTATCGGCATTCGAGATCATGGTGTGCCGACAGGCCTCGGGATTGGGGGTTAAATCCCGGTCGATACCGATTCCGATTCCGAGCCAGAGGGTAGTTCGACGCGCCGCAATCCCGTATCAGCCGTGATATCCGAACAACCGCTTTTCCTTGATGGTTCGCACGATGGCCGGTGGGACCATCTCCTCCCAGGAACTGTCTCCGCTCAGAATCCGGGCGCGCGCGTCGCGGGGGTTCATGTGAAGGGTTGCGAGGTTGTATTCGCGGATGGGTTCGATCAGCCTGTTCTCCAGCAGGTAGGCGTAGAGATGGCGCAGGTGGGGAGCGACCGCCACGGTCTCCGCCGTAATGACCTTTCCCATCCGGGCGTCGGTTGACGGGTACAGCAGCAGCTTGACCTGCGCTTTGAAAAGCCTTCCGAGGGCCTCGAGGATCCCGCCGTCGAGGTCCGTGTAGTACTTTTCATCGAAGATCTCCTGGACATGGCGGATGCCCAGGACCATCCCTATCGGTCTCCGCGTATAACGCGCCAGGTATTCTCCCATTTGGCAGTAGCGCGCCAGGTTCGATATGAGGACCGGATTCCCGAAGACGCTCAGTATGTCGACCCGGGCCAGGAAGTCCGCATGATCGATCGCCCCGTCCGCGAGGAGATTGCGCAACGTCATCTCGCGCAGAGTCAGGACCTCCGAACCCTGTACTTGCGGCTCTGCCGCGAACTGCCGGGCCGCGCTTTCCATCATCTCCATCACCGGCATCGTCATCGGACGGAAACTGCCGCGCTGGATCAATAGAGGCTTCTTGTAAATCACATCGCCGGGTTGAACCACCTCGCCGTCAGCCCGGAACATGGCCACTTCCGTAAGCCCGTTCTGAACCAGCTGCAGCGCCATCAATCGGTTGTCGACGCCCCGGAAGGCAGGTCCGCTGAAGCGGATCATATCCACCTCGATGCGGTCCCTGGTCAGGTCGTCCACGAGAGTACGGATCAGATCCTCGGGTCGATCGCTGAAATAGGCGGCAGCGTATATCAGGTTAACTCCCGCGATCCCGTACGTCTCCTGCTCCCTGTCCCTCTCGAGGTCATGGACGCACACGTGGATCACAATCTCCGACGGTTCCTGGCGCGGTCTCGGCTGGAAACGGATCCCCATCCAACCGTGGGCGTTTTCCTGGTGCGTATAGCTGCGGGTGCAGACGGTGTTTGCGAAGACGAAGAAAGCGATTTTCTCGCCGATGGCGGTATCCAGGCGCTCCAGCAGGAGGTCGTACTCGCGCTTGAGCATCGCCTCCAGCCGTTGCTGGCTCACGTAGCGGGTTGTCGGGCCGTAGATTGCGTC
>JAFNAH010000527.1 GCA_017860075.1 Acidobacteriota bacterium
CGGCAAGGTGAACCGCGAGACGCTCAACAAGGCCATGGAGTCTTTCACGAACGAGGATTTCGGCGGCCTCGTTCCTGCCGTGACCTACACGAAGACCAACCATGAAGGTTCCTTCCGGGGCCGGATCGTTCAGGTCCAGGAGAACGGGAACTTCAAACCGCTGACTGATTTCTACACGCCGGGAAAAGAGAAGATCCGCCACCTCAAGTAGGAGCTGCGACATGAAGGCCTATCGGGGCGAACCCGTCATCTTTGCCGACAGAGCGCCGGAAGACCGGACGGCGGAACTCGTCGTGGAGCGCCTGACGCTCCGCTTCGGGGGCATCACGGCGGTCGGAAACGTGGACCTGAAGGTTTCGACGGGCGAGCTCGTCTCCGTCATCGGCCCGAACGGGGCGGGGAAGACGAGCCTGCTGAACTGCATCACGGGGTATTACAAGGCGCAGGAGGGCAGAATCCTCTTCAACGGGAAGGACATCTCGAATCTCCCGACCCACCGGCACATCGAGCACGGGATCGGCAGGACCTTCCAGAACATCGAGCTCTTCCCGGGGATGACGGTCCTGGCGAATCTGTTGCTGGCCCGTCACCTTCACTGCCGCTACGGCCTTGCCGCGGCGTCGCTTTTCTCGGACAAGGCGAAAAGCGAGGAAATCCGCCAGCGGCGTATCATCGAGGAAATCATCGATTTTCTGGAGATCCAGTCGATCCGCAAGAAGCTCGTGGGATCGCTCCCCTACGGGATGCGCAAGCGGGTTGAACTGGGCCGGGCGCTTGCCCTGGAGCCCAAGCTTCTCATCCTCGATGAACCCTTCGCAGGGATGAACCTGGAGGAGAAGGAGGACATGGTGCGGTTTCTCCTCGAGCTTTCCGAGTCCTGGGGGCAGACGATGATTCTCGTGGAGCATGACATGTCGATCGTCATGAGCATCTCCAGCCGGATCATGGTTCTCAACTTCGGGGAGAAGCTCGCCGAGGGCACGCCCGGCGAGATCCAGGGAAACCCAGACGTCGTAAGGGCCTACCTGGGGGATCGGTCGGAGGAGCCAGCCGGGGAGGACCGGGCGGGAGGTGGCCGATGACGATCGCCCGGATCAGCGAGCGAATCAACGGCAACGGCCAACCGGCGAGGCTCGACGACGCGACCCTGGAGGCCTACGGCAAGTACACCCTGCCGCAGATCCTGAGCGAGCAGGCAAAACGCCTGGGGGCAGCCCATACGGCGATCCGCGAGAAGGCCTACGGGATCTGGCAGACAACCAATTGGGAGGATTACTTCGGCTATGTCCGGCGAACGTCGCTGGGCCTTCTCGGGCTCGGCATCCGGCGCAGGGAGAACGTCGCCCTTGTGACGAACAACCACCCCGAGTGGCTCTTCAGCGAACTGGGTGCCCAGGCTGCGGGCTGCGTCACGGTCAATCTCTTCACCTCCTCCATCGCAGACGAGCTGGCCGAGGCCTTGAAGCGTTTCCAGGCCACCGTCGTCATCGTCCAGGACCAGGAACAGGTCGACAAGCTGCTCGAGACCCGGTCGAGGCTGGGGTTCGTCAAATCCGTCGTCTACGTGGACCCCACGGGGATGCGCAATTACCGCAGCGACCCCTGGCTCATGAGTTTTCGGGAGCTGCTGGATCGGGGCGACGTGCTGGAACGGGAAAAGCCGCAACTCTTTCCAGCGGAGTTGTGGCGGGGGCGCCCCGATGATGTGGCTGTCATGATCCAGACCTCGGGGACGACGGGTCTGCCGAAGCTCGCCATGCTCACCCATCGTAATTTCACGGCCATGGCGCGCAAATGGCTCGTGACGGCGCCCGTCGGGATCGGCTCCAACTGGCTCTCCATCACTCCGCCGGCCTGGATCGTCGACCAGGTGTGGGGGGCGGGCATCACACTGACCGGCGGGCTCACGATGAATTTCCCCGAAACGGCCGAAACGATCGAAACGGATTTCCGGGAGATCGGGCCCGACGTCATCGTATCTTCATCGAGATTCTGGGAAGACCTGGCCTCGAAGATCCGTGTCAAGATGGCCGATGCGGGCATCGTGAAGCGCAAGCTTTTCCATCTGGCCGAGCGGATCGGGCAGATGGCCGTGGACCGGGAGGCGAAGAAAGAACCCCTTTCGCCCTGGCTTCGCGCGATGCGCCGTGCAGCGAGCTCTGTCGTCTTCAGGCCGCTCATGGACCGAGTGGGCTGTCTCGGCATGAAAAGCGCCTACACGGGAGGGCACCCGATCAGCCCCGAGGTCATCCGCTTCTTCCGCTCCTGCGGGCTCAACCTGAAGCAATGTTACGGACTCACCGAGGCGGGGGGGATCTTCCAGGTGCAGCCCGACAACGAGGTGAAGCCCGAGACGGTGGGGAAAGCACTTCCGGAGACGGAGGTCCGGATTGCCGAGGACCAGGAGGTCCTCGTGAAAAGTCCCTCCAATTTCGCGGGGTATTACAACGACTTCAAGGCCTCCGAGGATGCGTTTCGGGACGGCTGGCTGCGAACGGGGGATGCAGGGTATCTGGACCCCGACGGCCACCTCGTCATCATCGGGCGCAAGGAGGAGATCATCCGGAACAA
>JAFNAH010000528.1 GCA_017860075.1 Acidobacteriota bacterium
ACCGCCCCTGCCACAGGGAGCGGAACCAGCAGGACAGGAATCCTGGATCGGTTGGCAACCCTCGGCGCTACGCTGCCCGACCAGAAGGCTTCCGACCCGGTCCTCCGATGAGTCCCGAGAACGATGAGGTTCGCTGCGGAACGCTCCGCCACCTGGAGGATGACCTCGGCGGGATCGCCCCGCCCGGTTTCGGATTCTGCAACGATTTCCCTTGTCCGCAGTGACCGCAACTTGTCACCCAGGTATGCTTCCGCCCCGACCGTGTTCACGTTCAGGATAGCCGCCGCCGCGCCAGGCATCAGGCTCGCGGCCGCAGCGCGCTCAGGCGGCAATGTCTTGAGCGTCGGGACGGTAGTGAGCAGGTGCAGCTCCGAGTGGCATGCCTTCGACAGGCGCGTTGCGACTTCCAAACCCTCCTCATGGTCGGGCCTTCCGTCCAGAGGAACAAGGATCCTGCGACAAGTGAATGAGGCGGCCGTTCCGTCCTCTGGCGGGCGTATCTGTAGAACCGAGATCGTGCCACAGCCGACCATCTGCTGCGCGTTGCTCCCGGAGAGCAGATTGCGCAGCCCGCTGTGTCCATGGCTGCACATCACGATCAGGTCCGCGCAGGACTCGACCGCATACTGCACGATGCTCCGCGCCACGCCTCCTTCCCCCGCGGCGACGACATGTCTCGCCGCGACGATGCTCGATGGCAGGGCGAGTCGAGCCGCCTCGTCCAGGTACGTCCCTGCCTCCCGGGCCTCCGTCAGGTGGCGCTGGCCGTGGATTGTCTCGGGTGCGTCGCGCTCGACAACGTGCAACAGCGTCACTCTGGCGGCCAGTTTTTCGGCCAGGTAGGCCACCGCCGGGAATACCGTTTCGGCCAGGCGCGAACCGTCGAGCGGAACCAGCAGATGTTTGTACATCTCCTCACCCCTGAAAGAAGGTCCCGTATAAGAGATAGAGATTCAGGGCTATGACGAGAACGGCCGACAGGCTCACCAGTGCAGTCGTCGGCCAGCGGTTTGTCAAAGCCCCCATGATTCTGCGGCTGCTGGTAAAAAGGATCAGCGGCACGAGCGCGAACGGCAGGCCGAAGCTCAGGATGACCTGGCTGATAACCATGCTGCGAGTCGGGTCGGCTCCGGACGCAATTACCGCCAGTGACGGGAGGATTGTTACCATGCGACGAAGCCACACGGGTATACGCCTGTGAATGAATCCCTGCATGATGACTTGCCCTGCCATCGTCCCCACCGAAGAAGAGGAGAGCCCCGAGGCAAGCAGGGAAATGGCGAATACTGTGGCTGATGCCGGTCCAAGCAACGGAGCCAGCGTACGGTGTGCCTGTTCGATGGTCCCTACCTCCGACATCCCGTGCGCGTGGAAAGTGGAGGCCGCCATGATCAGGATGGCGGCGTTGATCGCTCCGGCGACTCCCATGGCGAACAGGACATCCGCCACCTCATACCGGAAGAGCAGGCGCATCAACCTTGGTTCCCTGGTGACGATGCGGTCCTGGGTGAGAGCCGAGTGCAGGAATATCGCGTGCGGCATAACCGTCGCGCCGAGAATCCCGGCTGCCAGCAGCACTGCCTCACGGTCCGGCAGCTGCGGAACAACCGCGTGATAGAGGAGCGGTTTCCATTCAGGCCGGACAAGGAAGATCTCGATCAGGTAGCTCACCGCAACCACCGTCGCGAACGCGGTCATCACCCTCTCAAGGGGACGGAAGCCGTATCTTTCCAGCCCAAGTATCAGAAACGTGACCACCGCCGTCAGAAACGCGGCCACTGTCAGGGGAATGCCCAGAAGAAGGTTGAACGCAAGGGCCGCACCCAGGAACTCCGCCAGATCCGTCGCCATCGCGACGATTTCTGATATTCCCCACATGGCCCAGGCAACGGGTGGCGGAAAGTGCTTCCGGCATTGTTCCGCGAGGTTCATTCCGGTCGCTATCCCCAGCTTGGCAGACAACGCCTGGATGAGTATGCCCATGAGGTTGCTGATCACAACCACCCAAAGGAGTGTGTACCCGAACTGAGCCCCGGCCTGAATGTTGGTGGCAAAGTTGCCGGGATCCATGTAGGCCACGCTGGCGATGAAGGCAGGGCCCAGGAAGGGCAGGAGTCTCGCCGGCCAAGGTTTCCTGGTCCCCCCGGTCAGAACCGCCGTGGCCGATTCGAGCACATCGGCATCGATCGGCCTGGTGTGCCCAACCGCAGGATTCGGCCGCGTCGCGCTTTGCAGGCGTGCGCTCGCGCCGCGCACCAGGTCAAAGGCAATAGAGAAAAGAGATGGACGCATAACCCGAACGGACTCCTCCTCGCACAGGCAGCGAGTCGCCCCTTGATGCCGAGCTGAACTTGTCTCCTTGCATATACTGCCACGCCTCGCCCGTTCAGTCGATCTCATTGAAGGTCGAGATTCGGGTGCCGCGCCTCGCGGATCGCAAGGAAGACCTTCCCTATCTGGAGCGTTTCTAATTGGACAGGTTTTCAAAGGAGTATGGCAAGGTCATCCGCGGGATCACTCCGCGCGCCCAGATCATTCTCTCCCGCTACTCATGGCCGGGTAACGTGCGCG
>JAFNAH010000529.1 GCA_017860075.1 Acidobacteriota bacterium
ATGGGCCTCATCCAGGCTGCGGCTCACGGTGATCCGGACGCCTATTTTGCCATTCCGATCGTCGGGCTGATCGGGAGCATAGTCGTATTCATTCTCCTCATCGTCTCGCTTCCCGCTGTAACAGCGGGAGTCGGACTGCTCCGGATGTCGCCCTGGGCGCGGATTTTGACGATCGTAGTATCGGCGTTGCACCTGTTCTCCATCCCCTTCGGGACGGCGCTCGGGATCTATGGCCTGTGGGTCATGCTTTCGGACGAAACGATCGGGTTGTTCGCCCCAGGTCCGCCTCCGATCCGAATGTAGCGGCGCCGAACGCGAGGTGCGTCCACGTATCTCTGCCTGCGTTTGGCGGTGTACGCTTTTCGCCTGGGCGCGCATCGCCCGAACCGACCCCGCGGACCTTCACTGCCGTCGAGTGGAAGAGGCCGGCATTTTGGCTGCCGGCGGCAGTCCTCATCTCTGCTAAGATACAGCCCTCGTTTTGACGATGCAGTTTCCGGGTTCGGAGTGTGCCGCGGGGATTCATATGGAAAAGATGGCCGTTACCGGAGGGGCTGGTTTCATTGGCTCGAATCTTGCCGAGCGCCTTGCATCCCAAGGATATCCGGTAGTGATCCTGGATAACTTCAGCACCGGCAGGGAGCAGAATCTCTCCGGATGGACCGGCCGGTTTTCCGATCGGGTTGAGGTGGTGCGAACGGACATCAACGAGACCGACACGCTCCGACGGCTCTTCCAGGGCGTCCGCTTCGTTTTCCATCAGGCCGCGATCCCCTCCGTTCCCCGCTCGATCGCCGATCCTGCCCTCACGCACGCCTCGAATATCACCGGCACGCTCTCGGTCCTGATCGCAGCGCGTGACGCCGGCGTAAGCCGCGTAGTGGTCGCGTCCTCCTCCTCGGTTTACGGCGACGACCAGACACTCCCCAAGCAGGAGGATCGTGTGGGCAATCCTCTCTCCCCGTATGCCCTGAGCAAGGCCGTATGCGAGCAGTACTGCCGCCTCTTTCAGCAGCTGTACGGGCTCGAGACCGTCTGCCTGAGGTACTTCAACGTCTTTGGCCCGCGCCAGGATCCACGGTCGGAATACGCTGCGGTCATACCCCGGTTCTGTACCCGGTTGCTCGCAGGCAGGAAGCCGATGATTTACGGGGACGGGGAGCAGACACGCGACTTCACTTTCGTCGACAATGTCGTGGACGCGAACTGGCACGTGGCAAATCATCCACGTGCGGCGGGAGGCGTATTTAACATCGGCTGCGGCACACGGACCAGCCTGAACCAGCTGGTCACATGGTTGAATTCGATTCTTGGCACTGCTCTCCAACCGTCTTACGAGGCTGCAAGGGCTGGAGACGTCCGGCACTCGGTCGCGGACGTGAGCAAGGCCAGGGACCTGCTGGGATACACACCGGCGGTTTCCCTGCAGAACGGGCTGGAGCGAGTGGTGGCCTGGTTTCGCGCAAACACGGAGGCTTGGGATGGGACTGCATGAAAAAATCCTGGATCGTTCCGCCAGGGTAGGGATCATCGGCCTCGGCTACGTGGGTCTTCCTCTGGCCGTGGAATTCGCCAAAGCAGGCTATGAGACCGTCGGCATCGACGTGGACGACCGGCGAGTCAACGACATAAGCGCGGGCAGGTCCTACATCCAGGATGTGCCCGAGGCGGAGCTGAAATCGGTCGTCGAAGGCGGAAAACTCACGGCCACGACCGACTGTTCCGTGCTCAAGCATGTGGATTCAGTGAGCGTCTGCGTCCCGACGCCGCTTCGGAAGACCAAGGATCCGGATATCCAATACATAGTCGATGCGACAGCAAGGATTAAGGAGAATCTCCACCGCGGGCTCCTCATCGTCCTGGAGAGCACGACATACCCGGGCACGACCGATGAAATCCTGCTCAGCGAGTTCACCGGGGCCGGCCTGCAGGTGGGGAGGGACTTCTACCTCGCCTTCTCCCCCGAGCGCGTCGATCCCGGCAATCCTCACTACGGCACACACAACACACCCAAGATCATCGGCGGTGTCACGCCCGAGTGCACCCGCCTGGCTCAGCAGCTTTATGAGCGGGTCGTTGAACGTGTGATCCCGGTAAGTTCGACCAAGGCCGCGGAGATGGTGAAGCTGCTGGAGAACACTTTCCGCATGGTGAACATCGGCCTGGTCAACGAAATCGCCATCATGTGCGACAAGCTGAACCTCGATGTCTGGGAGATCATAGAAGCGGCGGCAACCAAGCCCTTCGGATTCATGCCCTTTTATCCGGGTCCGGGCCTGGGCGGACACTGTATACCTATCGACCCGCTCTATCTCTCCTGGAAGCTCAAGCTCCTGAACTACAACGCGCGCTTCATAGAGCTCGCGAGCGAGATCAACACGAACATGCCCGAGTACGTGTCCACCAAAGTCGGTCGCGCACTCAACAAGCGCAGGAAGGCCGTGAACGGCTCCAGCATCCTCGTACTAGGCATCTCCTACAAGAGGGACATCTCCGACACGAGGGAGTCGCCCGCGTTGGACATAATCCGTCTGCTGCAGGAGGAGGGCGCTTCGGTTTCCTACTCTGATCCCGGAGAATCTCCGCAGCTTCGACTGCGTGGTTTTGGTCGCCGACCACCGCGCGTTTGACTACGACTTGATTGCCCGCGAAGCATCCCTGATCGTCGACTGCAGGAACGCTCTTCCCAAGGGAGCCAAGAACGTCGTAAAACTCTAGCCTGCGAACTTCGAGCGGCGGCGAGTCCCGAGGGTAGCGGTTATCCGGGCCTGAGGCGGAACATAATTCGGAGCCCGGGACCAAGAATTGGGGTCGAAGCCGGGCAAGGCGCCATGATTTCATTTCTGTTCGTCGATGCCGAGCGTGTATGGAGAGGCGGGCAGGATCAGTTGCTGACGCTGCTGCACGGTCTGATCCTCCGCGGCCACACGGTCAACCTGGTTTGTCATCCGGGAACCCTGCTGGAAAGACGGGCGCGGGCCATCGGGGCCCGGGTGTACCCCGTCGCCATCCGCTGCCAGTTCGGGTTGCTGGCCGTGGTGAACATTGCGCGAGTCCTCGCGGACTGCCGTCCGGATGTCCTCGCGTTTAATACCCCTCGCCCCATCCTGGCCGGCAACGTCGCTTCGCGGTTTGTGCCGGTACAAGCCCGGATCGTGTTCCGAAGGGTGAATTTCCCGCTGAGAAACAATCCCATCACGCGTTTTCAATATACCTGGCGCATTGACTGCATCGTGGCGATCTCCGAGTCGATCCGCGGACAGCTCGTTGCCGGCGGGATTCCACCCTCCGTGATCCGGACGATA
>JAFNAH010000530.1 GCA_017860075.1 Acidobacteriota bacterium
CATCCCAGACCCGCTAAACACAGGACAACCGACCGGCAGGTGCGGGCTGACCTCGAGACGCTGGACAGGGGTTCCTTCGCCCAGAAAATACCGGTCTTCTTGAGGGCACATTCCCGACGGGCGCTGGACCTGCGAGAGCTGAACGCACTCCTCGGCCTCAAATACTCTGTAATTAGAGCTCAGCTGCAGGAGGTCAGCAGCTCCCGATCAATCTTCGAGGTGCCCGCGCCCGTCCCGATACTCGTCCTTCCAGGAACAATGGCCGGCCTCGAGCGGGACACGGTTTCGTTGATTTCGAGGTTTCACTCGGAAAATCCCTTGCTCAAAGGTATTTCCAGAGAAGAGCTGCGGAAACGCCTCTTTGACGACCTGCCGCTGGAGGTCTTCCGAAACTGCCTCGAGGGGCTGGTCCGGGCGAAGAAGATCTCGCTGCAGGATGAGATGGTCTCGCTGCATGGCCGGGAGGTTCAGCTTTCCGAGGAGGAGCTCCGCCTGCGGGACCGGATTGAGACCGCTTTCCGCCAGGCCGGCTATCAACCTCCGTCTCTCAGCGAACTCGCGTCGTCGCTCACCGCGGATCCCGGCCTGGTGCGCAAGATCTATTTCCTGCTGCAGCGCGAGCGCGTCCTGGTCAAAATCTCAGACGAACTGACCTATCACCGGGAAGTGCTCGATGAGATCAAGCGGAGAATCCGCACGAGTTACGCCCCCGGGTCCAAGTTCGGCGTGGCCGAGTTCAAGCAGCTGTTCGACCTGACTCGCAAGCATGCCATACCTCTGCTCGAGTTCCTGGACAGGGAGCGGTTCACGCGCAGGCAGGGCAACGATCGCGTGCTGCTTTGATCCGTACGAACCGCGCTTCCGGATGCGGACTCACCCCGAACCGCAGGCTCGGATACCGCTGCAATTGACATCCATCTGGCAGTCAAGTACGCTTTATCCGGGCTCATCAGGGGCCGATAAATGGAGATTTGACATGGGACCGATAGGAATGCCGGAGCTGCTGATAATTTTGGTGATCGTGGTACTGATTTTCGGGGTCAACAAGATCCCGCAGCTCGGCAAGGGGCTCGGAGAAGGCATCAGGAACTTCAAGTCCGCGTTGAAGGCTGGCCAGGAAGAGGCCGACAAGAACCTGAAACAGTAAGCCCATCCACCACCACTGCCCTCAATTCACGTTTCGCGGCTCTGCCTGATTCGTGTTCGGCTCAGGATCCTCACGCCGCATCGCCAGTCGGAATTGAGGGCGATCTTCCACATCTCTATTCCCGGGTTTGTAAAGTGGAGGATTTTTTCGGTCGTATCGTGAAAAGAGAACACGGGCGACACGAGATAGATCCTCGGCGGCTGGCGGTTCAGCTTGACTTCGCTGAAATAGCCTCGCCGCACAAAGTCTCCTGAATTGTTGTGCTGTACCACCCGCCCCCAGTAGTCGAGGGCCTGCAGAGGCAGCCCCGGATCCTCCGACACCTTGAGCTCCATCACCACAAGGGTGCCATCCAGGCCAGCGCCCAGGATATCCACTCTTCCCTGCTCGCTGCCCAGATAGACAGGGATCTGGGAATAGACCGATCCGGGGGCGAGTTCCGGAAAGAGCCGGGCAACGTCATCCAGGATGAGGCTTTCGAGCCAGCGCTCCGCCTGGAGTCGGAAGTACCGGTGGTGCTCGTCGGGGCTGTCAGGACGGCGATAGTAGAGGATGCCCTCCACCAGCTCGCGCAACTGGCGGAAGTTGTCTGCAGTCAGTTCGGCTCGCTGCGGCCCGATGCCGAACGTCACACGATCGCGCGCCGCTCCCTCCGCCCGGGCGAACTCAAGTCCGCGCAAACGCAGAGAGTCATATTCCTGGAACCGAGGATGGCGCCGGATGTCACTCGGGGCAAGATCGATCACGTCCGCGAGGACTTGACTCCATCTGAAAGGTCCCAGAACGGGCCAGTGGTAATCGACATGCTCCACTGGCTCGGGAGGAGGCGGTGCCCTGCGAAGCCTCCACTCGCGGCCGCAGGGTCGGCACTCCCAGAGCTCAACGATCGCTCGTGCCCTGTCGAGAAGGCCGGCGCGATGGTGAAGCACGGCCGACAGATCCCAAGGGGCAAGCAGTATCACTCTGGGTATGCCCCGCAGCAGTCCGCGCCGCCTGAGGATCTGTGCCCAGATGAGAGCCTGGCCAAGCATTTCGGGTGTCCGATCCCTGCCCTCCGTCACAGGAGACGCAAGCAGCAGGAAATCTTTCTGCCGGAAACGGCCATGGACTCTCAGGAAGAACCGGGAGAGCGACGCTGCCCGGTCGGAACGTCGCGCGCAGCTCAGGATCGTGGCTCCAGGTGCCTGCTGCCCCATCCAGGTCCGCGCCAGTTCGAGCATGCTGTCAGGATTTTCGAAGCGCCGATTCGACTCCTTCCAGATTACGTCCAGCGTCCCCAACCCCTGACCGATCTTGCCCGCCAGGAGGATTCTTGCACCATAGGGGGTGAGTTCCAGAGACTTGACGATGCCGATCAGGCGACCGCCGGGCGTGTTGAAGAGAAGCCTGATCTGATGCCGGGTGTCGTGCCATTGTGCG
>JAFNAH010000068.1 GCA_017860075.1 Acidobacteriota bacterium
CTCAGGCGGCAGAGAGGACCAGAGAGCTGCCTCTCCGGGAATCACTTTTCTTCTGACATGCCGCGAGGTGAGCAACCGGGACCGACTACTGAAGCTCTTTGAGGGCCTGAGAGGCAAGAGCCTGGCCGAAAGCCTCAACGCGGCCGTCAAATCGAATGCAGCGGCGCTCGAGAACATGTGGCTCGAAAAGGTCAGAACGTATCGTGTATCCGAAGATTCCGCTGGCGCCACGGATGAAGATGTCCCGAAGCTGGAACGGACGGACATGGAACCCCAGGCAGGAGTGCCGGGTCAGGGACTCCAGATCCGTGTGACCATTCGTGACCGGTCAGGTGACCTGTTCCCCGGGACCATCTTTCTCGAGGACGGGGAGTCCGGACCCGTACTGAATGCGCAGCCTCAGCCGGACGCCGCGAGACGGGATGTCTACTTCAGCCTGCCCGTTCCGAAGGATCGCAATCCTGGCCGCTATGAGTATCGGCTTATTGCGATAGATGAGACCGGCAACGTACGGATCTGGCCCGGCGCCTACATGGTTGGATCGGAGTAAAGCTCGCGCTGCGGGAGCTGGACTGTTGAGGTGCCCTGATCGCGGCGACGAGCGGGACTCGGGCATTTCTTCTGTTTCTCGTAGACCAGTCCGAGTCTCTGGAAAACCTCCGCGCTTCTCGGCATTATCTCCAGCGCCTGGTTCAGCGACTTTTCGGCCTCGGAGAAGTTCTTCTGGAAAATGAGAGCCTCCGCCATATTGTAGTAGACGAAGCCGTCCTTGGGATTGTAGTCGCGGGCTTTGCGCAGGAAATCCAGCGCCTGGTCGTACTGCTTTGCCGAGAGGGCCGAGATGCCTCTTCTGAAATAGGCCTTAGCGAGGTATTCCGCGGTGATGGTGTGGCCCGCCTTCAAGGCCAGGGCCTTTTGAAGCGCCTGAATCGCCTCGTCGTCACGCTTGAGATTGTAGAAGGAGATCCCCAGCTGTGAATAGTCAGCCCACTCGGTGCCGGTAATCCGGATCGCCGCCTGAAGGTCGTTTACGGCCTCGTTGAACTTCTGAAGCTGATAGTTGGCATAGCCCCGGAGCTGTTGGAGCTTGTACTTCTCCTTTTCCGGTTCCTTCTCGGTCGCAAGGAACGGCTCGCCCTGGTTGAGGGCGTCGACACAGCTCTCGTACCGCTGCATGTTGAAGTAGGCCTGGCCCAGACCGAGATAGGTGGAGAAAGCCTTCGACTTGAGAGTCACGGCACGCGTGAGCGAGGAGATTGCGAGCGCGTTATTCTTCAGTTTCAGGTAGCTGAGACCGGCCAGCCGGTGCCCGAACTCCCAGTCCGGGTTCTGGTCGAGATCGGGCTTGAGCTCCTGTATCGCCTTGTCGTAGCGCCCCTGCATGTAGTAAGCCACGGCCTGCTTGTAGTCGGCAATGGCCGACGACGCCAGGAACGGCAGGAGCAGCATCAAGGCTCGGCCACGCAGCTTCATCGGGTTGTACCCCCGATTCCCCCTGCGAATCCCGCCCACACGGCCACCTCGGAGCTGGTGGGGATGGAAACGCTTTCGACGCGAAGCTGCTTGCAGAGGTCCAGGACTTCAATAGTTGCAAAGTAAGGAACATCGGGGTCGGTCTGGACAATCACCGGTTTCTTCGGGTTCTGCTTCAGCTTCATGTCCAGGTAGCCGGCGATCTGTGGCAGCGTGGCGGCTCTCTTGTCGACCAGATACTGGCCGGGACCCGCGATATGAATATGGATCGCCTCCTGAGGCTGGACTTCGGTAAGGGGCTCGTTTTTCGGCAGGCCGTACTCAAGCCCGAAATTGCTGCTGAAGACGGAAGTCAGCATGAAGAAGATGATGAGCAGGAAGGCTATGTCGGCCATCGATGCGGTCGGGATCTCTGCGGGAATCCTGTTGCGTACCTGGATTGCCATTCCGGCTCCTATTCGCTGGCCTTCGCCGGCACAGTTTGCGTCAACAGAGCGATACGCCGGCAGTTGTTGTTCCGGAGCTTTTCGTAGACGGCGTTGAACACGTCGTAGCGGATGTTCCGGTCGGCCTTGATGATGAACTGCTTCGTAGGATCCTGGACCAGTACCTCCTGGATGAAGAGGTCAAGCTCATCCAGACTGTTGATCCTGTTGCCGGGATTGACGCCGTTGGATATCTCCATCTCTCCGCCGGGGCCGATGGCGATGATGGCGGCATCCTTGTCGACCTCCTCACGGCTCATCGCATCCGCAAGGTCGACGCCCATCTTCACCGGGCTGAACGAAGTGGTCAACATGAAGAAGATGATGAGCAGGAAGGCTATATCCGCCATCGATGCGGTCGGGATAACCGCGGTCAATTTCTGGACTCGCAGGGTTTTCATGACGCAGGCTGTGGTTGGACCGCAGTCTGAACTGCGGCCGACACCGTCACAGTCTCTCCTTCAGACGAAGCCTCTCCCAGCTCGTTGAATGTCTCCATGAGCATGGCCGAACTGGTTTCCATGTCGAGTGCAAAATTCGACACGCGGCTGGTGAAATAGTTGAATGCGGCCTGGACGGGCAGTGCGATGAACAGGCCGTATGCGGTGGTGATCAGGGCTTCCGATATTCCGGCCGCAACCGCCTTCGGGTTTCCGAGGCCGACCTCGGCCAGCACGCCGAACGACTTGATCATCCCGGTGACGGTTCCGAGGAATCCGAACAGGGGGGCGACGTTGGCGACGGTAGCCAGCATCCAGAGGCCGCGTTCGAGCTTCGAGATTTCGTGGAGCGCTACGCTCTCCATTGCTTTCTCAATGTCCGCGGGGGGCTTGCCATAGCGCAGCAAGCCGGCCCGCAGCGTGTCGGATATGGGGCTGGGGCTCTCGTCACAGACCTCGATGGCGCCCTTGAGGTCACGCTTCATCAGGGCAGCCCGGATGGCGCCGAACACCTGGGCGGTGTTCACCTTGACGCGGTGCAGGACGATGCTTCTTTCGATGATGATGATCAGCCCGATGATCGAGCAGATCAGCATGGGGTGCATGGTAACCCCGCCCTTCCAGTAGTAGTCGACGAGGCTGCCTCCGATTGAACCTAGCACAATTGATTTCCCCCTTTATTTCTTCATTTTCGCTGCCATTACTAGATTCCGCCGCGATTCCAATGTTTCAGTGCTATTTGCGTGCCGCGAGGGTTCTCGAGGTCAGAATCAGCCAGATGAACGAACCTAAAATTTAGCGGCTACGTGGCAACAAGTCAAGGTGAGTCATAGAGATCGTGCGATTCTGAGACCAGGCTTGACTACCCGCGGGGCTTGATCTTGAAGCGCTTCAGCTTCTCGTTCAGCGTCGTGGCGTTTACGGAGAGGAACTGCGCGGCCCGCTTCTGGTTCCAGTCACTTCGCTCCAGGGCGGCAAGTATCAGGGCCTTCTCGAAGTTGCCTACGCGCTCCTTGAGCGACAGCCCCTCACCGGGAAAGCGGAGAGGGTCGGCGGGCAGGGCGGTGACTATGTGCTTCGGGAACAGATCCGGAGTGAGGGCGCTTCCCGGAGCAAGCACAACGGCGCGCTCGATCACGTTTTCGAGCTCCCTCACGTTTCCGGGCCAGTCGTAATCCATGAGGACCTTCATCGCCGCGCCGTCGACCTGGCAGAGTTCCCTCCGGTTCTCCTCACAGTACTTCCTGGAGAAGTGGTCGACCAGCAGCGGAATATCCTCGGTGCGTTCCCGCAGCGGCGGGAGCTTGATGACGATGACGTTCAGCCGGTAGTAGAGGTCCTCGCGAAACGTTCCGGCACGAACGGCGGCCTGCAGATCGGTATTGGTGGCGGCGATGATCCGGATATCGACCTTGATGTTCTCGACTCCTCCCAGGTGCCGGAATTCGCGTTCCTGTATAACGCGCAGCAGCTTGACCTGCATCTCGGGAGAGATGGTCGAGACTTCATCCAGAAAGAGGGTGCCTCCGTCGGCAACCTGAAAGAGCCCCTTCTTGGCGCTGGTGGCGCCGGTGTAGGCACCGCGGACATGACCGAAGAGCTCGCTCTCCAGCAGCTCGGACGGTATGTTCCCGCAGTTGATTGCGACAAATGGGGCGTCCGAGCGCCCGCTCGAGGCGTGGATGGCGCGAGCGGCCAGTTCTTTCCCCGTGCCGCTCTCGCCCTGCACGAGGATCGTGCTGCGCCTCGGCCCGACCTGTGTTATCAGGTCAAAAACCTGCTGCATGGGGGAACTCTTGCCTATGATGTTATTGAAGCTGTACCGCTCCCGGAGCGTCTTCTTGAGAAGGATGTTTTCGTCTCGAAGCTGCCTGTGCTCGATGGCGTTCTTGACTGCCAGCAGAATCTCGTCGTTCTTGAACGGCTTGGTGATGAAGTCGAACGCACCGAGCTTTGTCGCCTTTACTGCTCTTTCGATCGAGGCGAAGGCGGTCAGGATGACTGTTACCGGCGCGCTCTCGAGCTTGTTGAACTCTTCGAGGACCTTCAGGCCGTCGATGTCGGGCAGCATCAGGTCGAGCAGGACGGCGCTGTACTCACGGTCGCGCACCATGTCGAGAGCCTGGGTGCCCGTTTCCGCCAGGTCGACCTTGTATTTCTCGGTGCCGAGGAGCGACGACAGGACGTCGCGCATGATCTCCTCGTCATCAACTACCAGGATTCGTCCGTTGCTGTTCATCTGGTGATAGGCTGCCGCGTAGGAAGTTTGAGCCTGAAGCGGGTGCCTTTGCCGGGTTCGCTGTCCACCAGGATCCTTCCCCCGTGCTCCTGGATGATTCCGTAGCTTATCGTCAGCCCGAGGCCCGTCCCCCTGGATGCGCCCTTCGTCGTGAAGAACGGATCGTAGATCCGTTTGATCTCATCTTCGGAAATGCCTGTCCCGGTGTCTTCGATATCAACGATGACCATAGACTCGTTCATGCCCGTGTGCACCCTGAGTTCGCCTCCCCCGGGCATGGCGTCGCGGGCATTCAGGAAGAGATTCACGAAAACCTGCTGCAGCTTGCCGCCGTTGCCGAAAACCATCGGTATCGAGGTGTCCAATGAACGGCTGATCCTGATGCCGCTCCTGGTGAGCTGATGCTCGAGCAGGGTGAGGCTTTCCTGAAGCAGGCGATTCACATCGAGATCCTGGTACTCGGTTCCGTTTATCCGTGCGAAATTCAGCAGGCCGTTCACGATTCCTGCCGCGCGGAAAGTCTGCTTCTCGATCTTTTCCAGGATGCTCTTGCGAGCGTCAGAGGCGGGGGTTTCCTTCAGCAGCATCTGCGTGTAGCTGGAGATGCCCGTGATCGGGGTGTTGACTTCATGGGCGATGCCTGCGGCCATCAATCCCAGCGAGGAGAGCTTCTCCGCTTGCAGCAGCTGGTCTGCGAGCTCCACTTTCTCGGTGATGTCATCCATCACGAGCAGGCAGCCCGAACCCGAGTCGAAAGATCCGCGGAGCGGTATGATGCTCATGTCGACGATCAGCTTCGCCCCCGGGCGGTCGCCAAGGTAGAGCTTGTATATGTTCGCCGCCGATTTAAGCGCCCACCCTTTCGTGCCGGTCGCCCGGTGTACCGACGCTATGACGTCTGCGGGAAGCAGCCCTTCCACCGGCGTGCCCGCGACGTCATCTCTTCTGACCCGATAGAGGTCCTCGAAAGCGCGGTTGCAGGAAGTGATCCGGCCCGCAGCATCCAGGGCGAGGATCGCGACATTGACGCTTTCGATGATGTTTTCCGTGTAGATCTTGAGCCTCTCCAGCTCCATCGCCTTGGTCTCCACCGAACGGTAGAGGAAGGCGTTCTCGAGCGCGATCGCCGCATAGTTCGAGAGGGCCGACAGAAGGTCGAGGTCCTCGGAGCTGAAGTGACGTTCTGCAGGCAAAGAGCCAAGGCCGATGAATCCCATCCGTCGCCCTCGAAGGATGAGTTCCTGCAGCTGAATCACGCCGAATTTGGCGAGGTCTCGATGCGCCCGATGCAACCGGCCGGGCCGCTCCGGAGCGTCAGAAGAAGGGCTCTGCTGCTCCAGCAACTCCTCCTCGCGATAGAAGGACTTGCCCAGCGCCGGCAACGTAACCCCCAGGGAGTCGGTTATGCGGAAGAAACCGGGATGCGAGGCGTCTGCAAAGAACAACACCGCCTTGTCGAGGTTGAAGGTGCGGGCCACGCGTTCCAGGATGGATCGGGACAACCGGCTGAGACTGATCTCCGTACTCAGCGTCCGGGCGAAGTCCATGAGGCTGGCGCGCTCGTCGAACTGATCCTTGTAGAAGAACCGGTCGAGCCTGGACTGGATCCTTGCGCGCAACGGAGCGAACAGGAGCGCGATCGTGAGCGCCGCAACCGCGATCACGAGGAAGTCGGCTTCCGGAGCCACCCACTTGATCCCTTCCCCCAGCCCCAGAACAAGAAGCAGGTAGATCACCAGGAGCAGGGAACTGGCCAGGAAATACGCCGCGCCCCGGCGCACGATCACCTCGACGTCCAGGAGGCGGTAGCGGATGATGGCGTAGGCGAACGAAAGCGGGACAAGCCCCAGGAACAGTTGAGACGAGTACAACAGCAGGTTGGTCCTGACGCCCAGCAACAGGGGGATCACGTAGATGAGGCTGAATGGAATCACACCGGCGAGCGTCCCATAACTCACCCACTTCATCTGCTGCCGCGTAGTCAGATCACGCGCCTGAATCCTTCGATACAGGAGAATCGAACCGCCTATGAGAAATCCGAGCACGAAGTAGATCAGATGAATGCGGTCCAGCAACTGGAGAGACCTGGCGGTCCTCGGCAGCCTGAGCGGTGCCAGGCGACCCGTCATCCACAGCACGTGGAGCAGCCCGAGTCCGATCATCGGGAGGTACACCAGAGGGGCACGGCTCACCCCGTTGGCCAGTTCCCTGGGAAAGCGCATGCAGAAGTGGACGAACAGGGCAGGCAACAGGAGAAAGGCCGATACGGACAGTCCGTACACAACCCAGTCGAAAGCCGACAACCGAGGGGTGTAGCTGTACAAGTAAACCACGAAGGCGGCGAGGCAGATCAGGTAGAAATGATAGGCCCGGGGCTGATGGCCGCCCTTCACCGCAACGAACAGGCCGATGCCGAGATAGAGGAACGCGAGCAGGGTCCTGGGCAGGTCCCGCGCGGAAATCATCCCTCTGCCGGCCAGCGTGACCGTCAGATCGCGAACCTCGCGGCCTGATGAAATCCGGTAACTGGTAGTCGCGTTGACACCCAGAGTGTCCACCAACCGGAAGAAGTCGCCGAGGTTCGTCACCTCCCGCCCGTTAACCGAGATTAGCTGATCTCCTGGCCGGATGCCCGCTTCTGCAGCCGGGCTGTCAGGCTCCACTTCCTTCGCCGTCAGGCCGCTGCCGCCCTCCACCCAGAATGCCCCATCCCATGCCTCTACCCACGCCGCGCGATCGCGCAGGTTGAAGATACCTATCGC
>JAFNAH010000531.1 GCA_017860075.1 Acidobacteriota bacterium
CCGCGTCCGGTTCCGACCATGATCGACATGGGTGTGGCCAGACCAAGCGCGCAGGGGCAGGCAATTATCAGTACGGCGACTGCGTTCAGAAGGGCATGGACCATGCGTGGCTCGGGTCCCCACAACCCCCAGACAACGAACGTGACCATCGAAACAAGAAGGACCACGGGCACAAAATAGCTCGCAACGAGGTCGGCGACACGCTGTATGGGCGCGCGGCTCCGCTGCGCCTCGGCGACGGTGCGCACGATCTGGGCAAGCAGGGTTTCGCTGCCCACCCGCTCCGCACGCATGAGAAAGCTTCCGGTGCCATTCAGCGTGCCGGCGGCGACCTTCAGGCCCGGGGCCTTCTCGACCGGGATCGGCTCGCCTGTGATCATCGATTCGTCGACGGCACTGATCCCGTCCAGGACAACCCCGTCGACCGGTACTTTTTCACCCGGGCGGACGCGCACCCTGTCTCCCGGCCGCACCTGGTCCAGCGATATGTCTTCCTCCCTCCCGTCACCGTGCACGACGCGTGCAGTCTTGGGAGCAAGACCGAGGAGAGCCCGGATGGCGGCACCGGTCCGGTCGCGGGCTCGCAACTCGAGCACCTGCCCCAGGAGAACGAGCGTGGTGATCACGGCGGCGGCTTCGAAATAGACCTCCGGCCTGTCGCCATGCTGCCGGAAGGATGGAGGGAAGATTCCAGGAGTGATCGTCGCCAGGAGACTGTAGACGTATGCGGCTCCGGTGCCCACGGCAATCAGCGTGAACATGTTTGCGCTCCGGTTGACTATCGAATTCCAGCCGCGCACAAAGAAAGGCCACCCCCCCCAGAGCACTACGGGTGTAGCGAGCACGAACTGAACCCACGGCAGCAACCGTGCCGAAATCAGCTCGCGGTGGGAGGCTCCGGGGAGCATTCCCGCCATGGCAAGCAACAGGACCGGCATGGTCAGAACGAGGCTGACCCGGAAACGGCGGGCCATGACGCTCAATTCCGGGTTGACTCCTTCCGACAAAACGGGCACTCGGGGCTCGAGCGCCATTCCACATCTGGGACATGAACCGGGGTGGTCCTGAAGGACCTCAGGATCCATCGGACACACATATTGGGCCGCGGAAAGCATGGCCGGCTCAAACCGCTCGAGTGCCATCCCGCATTTTGGACAAGTTCCCGGGCCCTTCTTCCGGATCTCGGGGTGCATCGGGCAGGTGTATTCACCTTCAGGCTGGTGCGGCGTCGCTGTGAGCGCAATGCTGACGGGTGCCGCCTGGATCTGGATCGGGCCGGGATGGCTGAGATAGCGTTCCGGGTCCGCCCTGAACTTCTCCGCACAGCCCGGACAGCAGAAGTAGTAGGCCCTGCCGTTGTGAGCCAGCTTTGCTCTGGCCGTATCCGGGTTTACACTCATCCCGCATACCGGATCGCGTGCCGTCGCCGGACGCTCACCACCTGCATCGTGTACCATATGCCCCATCCTCCGGATCACCGGATCCTAAGTGAGAATAGCAAGATAGGGGGATTTCTGCCAATTTCATCCGCGGAGGCTTATCTTGTTCAGAAGTATGCAGTAGTGGTGCTATAGTGCAACCAGGATTCAGGGACTAACCGCCTCTGAGAGGTCCAGATGGTAGGCATACTGCTGACGCTGGTTGCAGTCCTGCTGGTGATCTGCCTTGCTTTTTACTTCTTCGACCCCAAACCAGATGAACGTTTTCGAAGAATAGAGCAGCTGTTCTTCCTCAATACGCACCGGTCCACCAGGGGGAAGAACGGGATACACGAATAGACTCGGCGACGTTCGGTTGATCAGATGCAGGCCCGCCCTCAGAAGGGCGCAGTAGCAGACTTGTATGTTGGCGTGGCACGCACGGAGCCGCCCACCTGTACGACGATATCGATTCGCACGCCGCTCTGGTTGATGAGCTTCGCGCGCCCGGTGGCTCCGTTACCCGACGCAGGCACGCTGCCGGTCGGGAGGAAAACCACGAAACGACCCGGGAAGGTCACGCCCGAACCGCCGTCTTCGCTGTTCCAGACAGTCCCCGGTGGCAGTGTGAAGGGCCCGGCCACAATATCACCTGTACTCGTTTCAACGCGGTAATCGCTCGTACCCTCCGGGAAGTTCACACGGAAGGATTCGTTGCTCGACACCGCCTTCATGCGGGCAAACTGGAGTTGGTTTGTGACACCTTGCGCCGCGAGCACAAGCCTGTACTGGTCGAGCGTAGTGTCCAGTGCGGGAACCGCGATCGCCAGCAGGATCATGCCGCCGAACAGAACCACCACGAGTTCAGTCAACGAAAACCCGCGCTCTCCTTTAGGCTTTGGGAAAGTTGTGATCATGCATACCCTCCAACCAGGCCGCTTACGCTCCGGAAGGTGAAACGGGTTCGGAGTCCCCGGCCGTCATTCGGTGTTTTTCGTTGAGTTGAAGAAGGGGGATGGTACTCCGTTTCCTGCTTGCAGGGGCGAGGGCACACTGCCGACCTCCGTTGCCGGAGCGCAGGTTTTCATCCACCTCCTGCCGCATGGCCTCCCATTCCTCGAGGGGGATCTGGAGGAACAGGTCGCATACTTCGCGACCCGAAGCGAGTGTCCCACGGACTCGGATTCCCTGCTGTCGAGGGCAGTGCCGAGAGCCTGGAGCGTGGAGTGGTAGTTCTGCTGGATGACCTCCAGCGCGTCCCTCAGTTGGCGCGTGCGACTGGCCACCTCTATCTCGAGCGTCTGGCGGCGCACCCGGCTCTCGAGCAGCAGTCGCCTCCGCTCCAGGGCACGAGCCACGCTGATCAGAACCTGCTCCAGATCAAAGGGCTTTGTGATGTAGTCGTAGGCACCATGCTTGAGTGCCTCGACGGCCACTTCCAGGTCGATGACAGACGTAACAAGGATTATGGCGATGTCAGGGCAGGCACGGCGCGCCTCCGTCATCAGATCCACGCCTGCGATGCCGGGCATCATGATGTCCGTCATCAGAAGGTCGAATTCCGCGTCCTTGAGTTTCTGCAAAGCAGTGCCGCCGTCAGGCGCTGTCTCACACCAATACCCCGAATCACTCAGGCGCCGAGTAAGCAGTTCCCCGATCAGGGGCTCGTCGTCAACAATCAGGATTCGTGGCGGTCCCGGCAGCGAATCAGAGCAAGCCGCCTGCCGTCGATCGAGAGTGCTTCCAGCTGCGAGCATACGAATAGCCTGGAGGGATATCCCTTGCGGGAGGGTCCTCCCCGCGCACAGTGAGTCTTATTTGTTATTCCTGAACCTTATCGACGGATCACGGCGAATGATTGCATGGATTTTTCCATCCTGGCCGGAATGTGACCCGGATCACCGAAGAACCGGACTTCTTCGTTCACCTGACCTCCGGGAACGAGTCCGTCGCTCAAGGCTCGCGGCGCGGCAGGCTGCAGTGCTAGACTACCGGCCCGGGATGGTGGTCAGGAAAAGTGGAGCGACAATGACACGCATTTGGCACGCAGCAGGGCCCGCCTCGATAACTCTCATCCTGGCAATACTATGGAGTGCGAATAACCTTCAGGCACAGGAAACCGCGCGTGCCGATGCGACAAAGAAGATCGACTATTACACCGTGGGAGGCTATCGCCACGGACCCAGCTATTTCAGGAGAGTGCAGTACGCGGAGGCCCGGCCGCTGGAAAAAGGGCAACTGGACTTCAGGCACTATCACACATACGCAGAAGTGAACTCGTTTCTCAGGGGCTGGGCAGAGAAGTACCCGGACATACTTGAACTCTACGTTGCAGGCAAATCGTTCGAAGGCCGGGATATTTTCCAGGTCACTCTGACGAACAGGAAGACCGGCAAGGCAACAGACAAGCCGGCTATGCTGGTCGACGCCGCCCGCCACAGCGGGGAAATCACTGCATCCGAATCCGCCCTCTGGCTGCTCAATCACCTTCTGACCGGCTACGGCAAAGACGACAATGTCACACGCCTTGTCGACACCAAAGCGTTTTACTTCAGGGTTCAGAATAACCCGGATGGGGCGGAGTTGTTCTTCCAGACGGCCCAGTCCTGCCGGAGCAGCGTTCGTCCATACGATTCCGATCGGGACGGCCTGCTTGACGAGGATCCGGCCGAGGACCTAGACGGTGACGGCCTTATCCGGCAGATGCGCAAGCGGGTCGAGAAAGGCAAGGGGAACGCCGTTCTCGACCCGAGGGACTCATCCGGGCGCCTGATGAAAACGGTCCCCGATGATGAAGGCGACTGGATGGTCTATACGGAAGGGATCGACAACGACGAAGACGGCAAGTTCAACGAGGACGGCATCGGCGGACTGGACCTGCACCGCAACTACCCTGAGAACTGGCGACCGGACGCCGGCGGGGATGCATCCGGCCGCGGGTGGACCCAGTCCGGGGCGGGCGAGTTTCCCTTATCGGAACCTGAGACGCGCAGCCTGGTCTTGTTCCTTCTCTCCAATCCGCAGGTCGCAATCGTCAACTCCATGGACACTGCGGTCCCGATGCACCTGCACGGTCCGTCAACCTCGAAAAGCGAGGATCGGATGTATCCCGAAGACCTGGCCTGGTACCGGCGGTTCGACCGGGAGGGGATGAAGCTGACAGGTTACCCCTGGGCTGGCGACACATACGATGTCTACCACACCCGCACTCCCAAAGACCCTGTAACCGGCGAACCTACCAGGCCCAACCCTCTCTTTGGCCACGGGCCTGACTTCGGCTACTGGTACTACGGTGCCATCTGGTACGGAGATGAGCTGTGGAATGGCGGGGCGGTCAGGGACTACAACAATGACGCTCTGCGTGATTC
>JAFNAH010000532.1 GCA_017860075.1 Acidobacteriota bacterium
TTCCTCGGGTCCAGCGACGGGCAGATCTTCAAATCGGCCGACGGTGGTACTTCGTGGGCTCCCCTGGTCCCCGGAATCGGGCGCCGGGGACTTGTAGTCGATTCCCTCATCCAGCATCCGTCAGAATTGACCCGGTTTTACGCGGGCGCGTGGGACCAGCTTTCCAAAGGCGGAGGACTCTTCGAATCTTCGGATGGCGGCGAGACGTGGAAAGAGGTGCGCCTTCCCGGGGCAAAGAACGCCGTGCGTGGAATTGCCATCAGCCCGTCGGACAGCACCAGGATGATCGTAGGTACGCTGGAAGGTGTTTTTGCCAGCGAGAACGGGGGGCGTAAATGGGTAAAGGTCTTTTCGAGCGGCGGTGAAATCCCCTCGATTGAATCGGTGGCGATAGATCCGGTCAATCCCAGGAACCTTTACGTGGGCACCTGGCACCTGGGCTATCGCTCCAGGGACTTCGGCAGGACCTGGGTGCAGTCGCACCGGGGCATGGTGGGCGACTCCGACATATTCTCCATCGCCATCAATCCACGCAATCCCGAAATCGTCTATGCCAGCGCATGCAGCGGGGTCTACCGGTCGGGTAACCGGGCAGAATCCTGGGTGCGCCTGAGGCCTCGCCAGGGCCGCCCGGATGTTCGCGCCCACATCGTTGCGATCGATCCGGCTGAACCGGGCCGGGTCTATGTGGGATCGACAGAGGGGCTCTTCGTCAGTAACGACGACGGACGCACCTGGGTGAGGAAGACCGGCAGCAAGACTGTCGTGAATGCCATCCAGATCGATCCCCGCGACAACCGGCGGATTTTCCTGGGTACGGAGGACCGTGGCGTTCTGGTGAGCGAAGACGCCGGCCGCAGCTGGAAGCCTTCGCATAACGGCTTCTCGCAGCTCTACATCGCAAGCATCATGCCCGATCCTTCCGCCAGCGGCGTCTTCATCGCAGGTGTGCGTTCCGCGGGTGACGAGGGCGGTGTCTACTCTTTCAGCAATCACCGCAGTGTCTGGAAGCAGCTGAGCCCGGGGATCGCAGCCGAAGCTGACGTCCTGTCGGTTCTGCCCCTCCGGGGCGGCGAATCGCTCCTGGCCGGCACAACCCGGGGGATTTTTCATCGGGCTGCGGGTTCTTCCGGGTGGGCGCGCTTGCCGGGCCCGATCGCATCCCTGAAGATCAACGGCCTCGCTGCAGAACCGGCGGGTGACTGGGTCTATGCCGGCACGGACGAAGGCGTCTACCGTGCGCGGGCCGCAGAGCTCAAGTTTGAGAAGCCCGACAAACGCCCGTACGGTCCCATGGTGAAATGCCTGTCGGTCCCGGGGGGCAATCCCGCGGTTGTTTTCGCAGGGGGGAGCATGGGAGTGCTCCGCTCCCCCGATAATGGCATGACCTGGGTGGCTTCGGCTGCCGGGTTGCCCATGCGCGCATCCGTTCAGTGCCTCGCCGTCTCCCCGGGTGACAGCAGGCACATGTTCGCGGGGACCATGGGAGGGTTGTACGAATCAAAGGATGGCGGCTCGAATTGGCAGAAGGCGGTCGACGCGCGGCTGGTCGAGGATATCGCCGCCGTTGCTTTCCTCGATCGCGCGGGCAAGAAGGTGATGGCTGCGGACCGCGCCAACGGCGGAGTCTTTCTCTCACAGGACGCCGGCGCAGCCTGGACTCGGATTGTTTCCCCCGGATTCGGCGCACCTGTCTGCGCCCTGGCGCAGGATCCTGCCCGGCCTTCCTGGGTTTATCTGGGCACCAGCTCGGAAGGGGTGTATCGCTTGAAACTTCCCGATGCGCTCTTCACAGCCCTGTCCCGCTGAGCTGTCCCCTTCTTCCTGTGCGATGGCCTTCCCCTCGACACAACTTCCCGAAACGCGGAAGGCGCGGCCGACGTATTGACCAGGGATGCCGCCGGAACGCCAGGCCGACCCAGGTGCCCCAGGACAGCACAGTTGTTCGCACGGGTTCCCTGCGGCTGCGAGGAAGACCCCGGAGATATCGGGATGGCTGTGAAATGTCCTTTCTGAAGGGATTGCAGGAGGTGTCCGCGAGGCGTGCGGAGCAGCGCCGGTCATCCTGTCTCCACTGTCTGAGTTGAACCTGTTTGAACCGCTGTATAATCTCATCACACATGGATGCGACCCTCAGACTCGTGGTGTGGTTCATGCTCGTCCTGACGGCATCAGGTCCGTGTTTCTCCCAGGTGCGGAGAGGCGGAAAGACCCAGCCGCGGACTCCATCCAGGCCGGCACCGGCCTACCTGCAGCAGCTCAAGTCTCTCGAAGAGACGACCTACGTGACGAAGGGCGTATTGAAGAATGGGTTGACGGTATTGGTGCGGGAATTCAGATCGTATCCCCTGGTCAGCGTCACGACCTGCGTCCGTCGCAGCTCGTACAGCCCATCCGGCGATTCGGAGGGCCTTGCCCGCATCCTGGGGGAGCTGTACTTCGAAGCTACCACCACGCATGCCTCCGACGTCATCGCAGGCGAGATCCGCGCCATGGGCGGGATACCGGCGAGCACCGTGTCTCACGGGTTCGTTTTCCACGACCTCGTAGCTCCCGCGGCG
>JAFNAH010000533.1 GCA_017860075.1 Acidobacteriota bacterium
TGCTGCTGATAGCGGAAAGCACTATCCAAGATCTGGCCGCATCTTGGCTGGAATTGGGTGGAGTTGGTTACGCTTGGATTCTCGCGGGCACAGCTTGGGTGCGTATTCCGGACCATGTTGGGCAGCGATTCCGATCGAAGTTGGCCACCGATTCCGGGCTGATGTTGGCCACCTGTTCCGGCCGGAAGTTGGCCACTTTTCCGATGACTCCGGAATGAGTGGCCAAGATGGCTCCGGAATGAAGGGCCAGAATCCCGGAATCCGTTTGAGAGTGTCGTAAAGCGGCGCTGGGCAACCGCTGGTAAGGTTCCCTCCGATAGAGGAGGAACCTGATGCCAGCACGGAGGTTGTCCATGCGCAAGATTCGAGAAGTTCTGCGTCTGAAGTTCGGTCTCGGGTTGAAAGACCGCGAGATTGCCCGCAGTTGTTCCATTCCCCGCAGCAGTGTCGGCAACTATGTTTTCAGGGCCAGGCAGGCCGGGCTTTGCACCTGGCCCCTCGAACCCGACCTGGGTGACGAGGCCCTGGAAACGCTCTTGTTTCCCCCGGTAACCGTGAAACCCGCCGCCCCGAAGGCGGTGTTGCCGGACTTCGCCTGGATGCACGAGCAGCTTCGCAGGCACAAGCACCTGACCCTGCAGTTGCTCTGGGAGGAATACAAACAGGCACACCCCGACGGCTACCAGTACAGCCAGTTCTGCGAGCTGTACCGGCGCTGGGTGCGCAAGATCGATGTCGTTCTGCGCCAGGAGCACCGGGCCGGGGAGAAGATGTTCGTCGACCATGCCGGCCAGACGGTGCCGATCGTCGATACGACAACTGGGGACGTCCGGAATGCATTCATCTTCGTCGCCGTTCTGGGCGCCAGCAACTACACCTATGCCGAGGCGGCCTGGAAGCGGAATCTGCCCTCCTGGATCGGCTCCCACAGCCGAGCCGTCGAGTTCTATGGTGGTGTCCCAGCCGTGACGGTCCCGGACAACTGGAAGGCCGGGATCAAAGACCCGAGCTATTACGAACCGGATCTGAACCCGACCTACCGTGATTGGGCGGATCACTACGGCACGGTCGTCATCCCGGCCCGGGTCCGCAAACCACGGGACAAGGCCAAGGTGGAGGCCGGTGTACTGATTGTCGAGCGGTGGATTCTGGCGGCGCTTCGTCACCGCACGTTTTTCAGCCTTGATGAGTTGAACGAGTCAATCCGGGAGTTGCTGGTCCGCCTCAACCAGCGCAAGTTCCGGAAACTGGAGACTACCCGCGCCAGGCTGTTTGAGACACTCGAGAAACCCGCGCTAAAGCCGCTGCCCGCCGAGCCCTTCCGGTTCGCCGAGTGGAAGACCGTCAAGGTAAACATCGATTACCATGTCGAGATCAACCGTCATTACTACAGCGTGCCGTATCAGTATGTTCACGAAGAGCTCGAGGCTCATGTCTCCGAGAAGAGTATCGAGATCATCCGGAAAGGGCGGAGAATCGCGACCCATGTCCGGAGCGATATCGCCGGGAAGCACACGACCCTGCCCGAACACCGGCCGAAAAAGCACCAGGACCTGGAATGGACGGTCTCCCGCTTTGTGGAAAAGGGCCGCGCCATCGGTCCCTCCACGGCGGCACTGCTGGAACGTATCCTGCAATCCCGCAGGCACCCGGAGCTTGGCTACCGGTCCTGCCTCGGTATCCTTCGCCTCGGGAACCGCTACACGAACGAGCGTCTCGAGGCCGCCTGTCTCCGTGCCGTAGCCCTGAACACCTGCTCCTATCGAAGCATCCGGTCGATGCTGGCCACCGGCTTCGACCGGCAGCCGCTGCAACAACCAGACGAGTCGGTCGTTCACCAGGAGATCCACGCCAATGTCCGCGGCGCCGGTTACTACGGAAAGGAGGTGGAGATCTGATGCGCGAACAAACCTTTGAAAGACTCTACAACCTGAAGCTGCACGGCATGGCCCAGGCGCTCGAGGAGCAGTTGAAGGATCCCGGCGCAGCCTCGCTCAGTTTCGAAGAATGCTTTGCCAGGCTGGTCGATGCTCAATGGCTCTGGCGCGAGAATCGCGCCGTGGCCACGCGGCTGCGCAAGGCCCGGCTGAAAGTGCCCGCTTCGATGGAGGAGATCAATTACCGTCATCAGCGGCAGCTGGACCGCTCTCTTATGCGCAGCCTGGTCTCCTGCGACTGGGTGAAACAGCACCACAACGTCACCATCAGCGGAGCTTCCGGCATCGGTAAGACCTATCTCTGCTGTGCACTCTTAGAGCAGGCCTGCCGGAAAGGCTATACGGCCTATTACGCTTCGGCCCCGAAGTTCCTCCGTCAGCTCGCCATCGGCTATGCGGACGGCAGCTTCGACCGGATCCTGTCCAAGCTCGCCAGGATCGATGTCCTTGGCATCGACGACTGGGGACTCACGCCCCTGAGCGAAATGGAAAGGCGCCACTTCCTGGAAGTCATGGACGACCGTGGCGGCAGCCGTTCGACCGTGATCACGAGCCAGTTCCCGGTCGAGTCCTGGCATGACCTGATCGGCAGCCCCACGCTGGCCGATGCCGTCATGGAACGG
>JAFNAH010000534.1 GCA_017860075.1 Acidobacteriota bacterium
TGATAGTTGCGCGCACCGTAGCGGTCCTCGAGACCTATCAGACCCTCTGCACTCAGAGTCTCACGCTCTTTCACATTCGTTTCCATTTTGATTCCCCGGCTTTCCCCCTTATGGCGAATTGGATATCTACTACTGGTCCAACACCATCGTAAGGAGGGCCATGCGGACATACAGTCCGTTCATGGTCTGTTGAAAATAGAAGGCCCTTGGATCGTCGTCCACGGCCTTGTCGAGTTCCACCGTCCGCGGGAGCGGATGCAGAATCATGGCATTCGGCCTCATCTTCTGCAGCGTCGCGGCATCGATCGCGAACTTACCTTTGCCACTCTCGTCGGCGAGCCTGCCCGTCCGGATCTGGGTGAGGTAGACGACATCCACGGCGTCGATAACCTGGTTCATGTCCGACTCGAGCGAATACCACACGCCGCGTGTCTCGAGGCATTCGAGGATGTCATCCTTCATCTGCATCTCGGGAGGGCTGACGAAAAAGATCTTCACGCGGTCGAACTTGCACAGCAGCTGGGCCAGCGAACGCGCCGTTCTGCCGCGGTCCAGCTCCCCGATCATCGCGATGGTCAGGCCATCGAGAGTTCGCCGCTCACGGAAGATCGTGTACAGGTCAAGCAGGGCCTGGGTCGGGTGCTGTCCCCCTTTCCCGTCGCCGGCATTGATAATCGGGGCCCTGGAGACCGCTGCCGCACGGGCGGCTCCGCCGATTTCGGAGTGGCGCAGAACAATCACGTCCGTGTAGCCCGAAATGATCCGGATGGTGTCCTCGAGCAGCTCCCCCTGTACTTCGGACGAGAAGATGGTAGCCTGCTCGGTCGAAAACACACGCCCTCCGAGGCGGAACATGGCCGCCTCGAAGGAGCAACGAGTCCGGGTGGACGGCTGGTAGAACAGCGAAGCCATAACCTTGTTCTGGTAATCCAGCGTCCCTCCCCGTGCGGCGATTCGTTCCATGGCCCGGCTGCGGTCAAACAGTTCCATGAGCATCGGGACCGTAAACTGCTGTGCATCGATGATGTGACGCAACTTCATATTTCACTCCGTCACAATTCGGCTCGAGAGCTTCAGATATCGGAATCCGGCACCACGTGGGTGCCGTACGCGCCACGGACGGCGTCCACCAGGTGGTCGTCCGAGGTAACGATCACCCTCTTCCCTCCGCCTTCCAGGAAGCGCATCGCCGCCTCGACCTTGGGACCCATGCTGCCCGGCGGAAATTGGCCGGACTCGTAGTATCCCCTGAGTTCCGAGACCCCCACGCGGATCAGGGCACGCTGGTCCGGCTTTCGAAAGTTCAGGCAGATATAGTCCGCGCCGGTGGCAAACACCAACAAGTCGACCGGGAGGCGCAGCGCAAGCAGGACCGAGGCCCGGTCCTTGTCAATCACCGCGTCGACACCTCTCAGTTCGCCGTCCCTCCTGACGACCGGGATGCCTCCGCCGCCCACCGCGATGGCCAGGATCTCCTGGGTCAGGATGCGCCGGATCAGCTCCTCCTCGACGATCTCCAGGGGCTCAGGCGACGGAACCACGCGGCGGTAGCCGCGCGAGGCATCCTCGACCATCGTCCAGCCGAACAAACGCGTCTTCTCGTCTGCCGCCGCGCGCGAGAAGAAGGGCCCCACCGGTTTCGTGGGATTCGCAAACGCGGGATCCTCGGGGTCTACGACGACCTGCGTCAGCACGGTTGCCACCTGGTTGGGCAGGCCGGCTTCATGGATCTCCTGCTCGAGCGCCTGCTGCAGGAGATAGCCTATCTCCCCCTGCGTCGAGGCGACACACACGTCCAGGCCCTGTTCGTACACCTGGCCCGCCGCGCGCTCCGACCGCAGAAGCGCCGCCCCTACCTGGGGGCCGTTGCCGTGGGTGATCACGATGCGGAAGCCCTGCGCCAGCAGGCCGGCGATGGCCTTGCTCACCCGGCGCGCGTTTGCCGTCTGCTCGGTGATCGAACCTTTCTCACCGGCGCGGATCAGCGAGTTACCACCAATGGCAATCAGGGCAGAACCGGGCATTTGGCATCCTCACTGCATCAGGTCGACCATCACGGCCTTCTGGGCATGGAGGCGGTTCTCCGCCTGCTGGAAAACAACCGAACGGGGCGAATCGATCACGTCCGCCGTCACCTCATCCCCCCGATGGGCGGGCAGGCAATGCATGAAGATCGCGCCCGGCGCCGCGTGGCTGAAGAGCTCTCTGTTCACCTGGTAGGGCTCGAAGATCTTCTTGCGGGCGGCCGCTTCCGCCTCCTGCCCCATGCTTGCCCAGACGTCTGTGTAGATGACATCCGCCTTCCGCGCGGCCGCAACCGGGTCCCGAGTGACCTCCAGTTTGCATGCCTTGCTGCCGATTGTGCCACGAGCCCAGTCGACAACGCTCGCCTTGGGCTCGTACCCGTCCGGCGTCGCAACGGAGATATTCACGCCAAGGAGAGCGGCGGCGTAGATGAGCGAGTGTGCCACGTTGTTTCCGTCTCCCACGTACGCCAGTTTGAGCCCCTCCAGATGGCCTTTGACTTCAAGAATCGTCATGTAGTCGGCGAGCGCCT
>JAFNAH010000069.1 GCA_017860075.1 Acidobacteriota bacterium
GGTCTTTCTCAGGGACATGTCGATTTCGACGTCCGGCAACTACGAGAAGTCCTTCTGGGCAGGGGGGCGGATCTATTCGCATATCATAGACCCTCGAACTGGTATTCCCGCGGCGGGTGTCGCGCTCGTTTCGGTGGTCGCGCCGAGGGCACTGGACAGCGAGGCCTGGACCAAGCCCTGCTTCATCCTTGGGCGCGAATGGGCGGCGAAGCATAGACCTCACGGGTATCGCGTCTTCGTTTGTGAAGACCAGCCGGGCGGGGAGTGCGGCTGGCTTTGATGTGCGCCCCGCGATTTCTTTGGCCCATCAGCTGAGAGAGCTGATTGCTGACGGCTATTGACCGGAAGAGCACAGTATGATCGGATTGCATGGATAGACGGACGAGGGTATGCACACAGACTTGAGCCCAATGCGCTGGCCTGCCGAGTGGGGGGCGGATCCGTCGGCACTGGACGCGCTGAAGGGCACAGCAATCAACTGTCTGCTCGTAGAAGGCGGTCCAGCTTTGGACCCCGTGATCGCGAGAGCCCGACGGGAAGGGATTCGTGTAGTCAAAGCAGGGACCCCGCCTGCAGGGGTGAAGGTTATCGAGGGAGAGTGGCCCGGGGTTAAGTTGTCTGAATCGGGCGTCTTCGACCACGCCGCTGCCGGTCCGACGGGTGTGCCATGGGTTGATTCCAACGGTTGGAAGGTCCGCCTGACGGCAGCGCTGAATCCCGATACCGAGGTGTGGGTAGATGCATCTCCCCGGAAACCGCGGTTGTCGGGTGAAGCTTATGCTACCGCGGTAGCCGATGCCGCGGCGTACGGCGGCCGCTGGGTCATCTCGCTCGACAGCCAGATTGCCGAGGGTATCGCGGCACGCTCTCCGGAAGCGCTTGAAAGGTGGAGGAATTTGACCGCTGCCGCGGGACACTTTGCCGGCCGGAACGAGTGGTCCCGGTTTGTGCCGGAAGCGGTCATCGGAATCATCTCGGACTTCACCGGTCGCAACGAATTCATGAGCCGGGAACTCTTGAACCTGGTGGCCCGCACCAATCAGCAGTACCGGATCATAGTCCGGTCCGCGTTCTCCCTGCCCTCTTTGAACGGCCTCAAGGCTGTGCTCTATGCGGATGAGGAGGGGCCCGGTCCGGGGCTGCGGAAGCAGATCCTGGAATTTGTCGAGGCCGGCGGCATGCTGATCACCGGACCCAGGTGGGGTGAACTTCCTGGGACACGCGCGCCGGGAGGCGATCATCCGCGCTATGTCTTGATGGCCTATGGCAGGGGAAGACTCGCAGTGGCCACGCCCGACTTTGAAGACCCTTATGTTGTAGCCAACGATTCCGTGGTCCTGATCAGCCACCGCTATGAGCTGCTGCGTTTCTGGAATGGAGGTGCCGTTGGCTCCTACTTCACGGCGGCGCCGGACCGTAAGCGGGCCGTAGTACACATGCTCTTCTATGCTTTCATCCTGGGCGACAACAGGCCGACGGTGAGGGTGTCAGGGCGGTACCGGACGGCCAGGCTCTGGACGCTCGACCAGCCTGCACCTCGCGATCTGAATATGGAGGTCAAAGAGGATGCCGTGGAGCTCCACCTGCCCCCCGTGAGGGGCTACGCGGCTGCGGAGCTCGAGGTCTAGCGGCAAACGGGGGCGGGCGCAAGGCACATACGTATGTATAGAAATCAGACGCGCAGAGAGTGGTTGCTCAAGACGGCTTCGGCAGTGACAGGTGCCTGCCTGGCGGGATCGCGCGTCGGCGCTGCGGCGTCGGCCCCGACCGCCCGCGTGGCGGTTGCCCGGTGTGGCAGCTACGGAGCTGAGCTTCTGCCCGCGCTCGGCCGAATGTTCGATCAGCTCGGCGGCCTGGGGCGGATCGTTAAAGCGAAGACCGTAGCGATCAAGATCAACCTCACCGGCATGCCTTCCTACCGGGTGGGTTATCTGCCGCTCGGGGACACGCACTACACGAGCCCCCAGGTGATAGCCGCCACCGTGCACTTGATCGGGCAGGCGGGGGCCAGGCGGATTCGGCTGCTGGAGAGTCCCTGGTCCACAGCGGATCCCGTCGAGGAATACCTCCTTCAGGCGGATTGGGAGCCGCGTGACATTCTGAGTTCGGCGCCAACCGTCGAATTCGAGAATACGAATTGGCTGGGCAGCGGCAAGAAATACTCGAGGCTGGTTGTGCCGTACGGCGGCTACATCTTTCCTGCCTATGACCTGAATCACTCCTACGAGGACTGCGATGTCTTCGTGAGCCTGACCAAGATGAAGGAGCACGCCACCGCCGGCATCACGCTCTCGATGAAGAACTGCTTCGGAATCACCCCTGCAACGATCTACGGCAGCGGTGCGGGTGAGGATGAGCCTTCCGACGTCCCGAAAGGCGGCCGCCTCTTCATTCATACGGGATACCGGCAGCCCCCAAAGAGCGCACCTGCCGAAAAGGATCCGGCGTCCCCGAGGCAGGACGGTTACCGCGTGCCGAGGGTAGTGGTTGATCTTGTAGCAGCCCGACCGATCGACCTCGCTATTGTTGAGGGCGTCAGAACTATAACGGGCGGCGAAGGCCCGTGGATCCGCGGGGTCGTCCCGGCGAGCCCCGGCGTGATCGTCGCCGGCACCAATCCGGTTACAACTGATGCCGTCTGCATGGCCGTTATGGGATTTGATCCCGGGGCTGACCGCGGCAAGGCGCCTTTCGAGACGTGCGACAGCACACTTCGCCTGGCCGAGGATGTGGGAATCGGCACGCGCGACCTTAGTCGCATCGAGGTCGTCGGCGCGTCGATCAAGGAAGCGATGTTCGATTTCTCGAAAAGACAAGCCGCCTGCTCCGCCCGAAGATGATGAGGACATGTTCGGCAGCAGTCCGGAGGTCGAGCGGGAACGACTGAAGTTCAGCGACAATCTTGCACAGGGCGAGCTTTTCAAACCGTGGAAGCCTATCAAGCACCCGCAGTTCGGCGATATGGAGATCGGGGGCTGGGTGAAGATGAGCTCCAGGCTGCCGCACCCGTTTATGCTCCCGGACCTGGTGCACCGCAAGGCTGGAAAGACCCCGAAATCTGTGACGCTTCAATAGCATGGTAAAGGCAAAACTTGCACGGGCTTCGGCTCGGTGCATGACGCCGATTGAGGAGGTAGTCGAATGCTCCGCCTGAAAGCAGCAGTCTCATTGGTTACGGTCGCCTGTATTGTTACGCTGGCCCTCGCCGGCTCGAATCCCCCTGCAGCCCGTTCCTTGGAGGAAGGAACAGAGAAGGTCGTGCACGACGTCTATTTCACTCTGAAGGACGGCTCGAGTAGTGCCCGAAGCGCACTCGTGGCTGCCTGCTACAAGTACCTGAAGGATCACCCGGGGGTGGTCTTCTTCGCAGCAGGTACGCGCGCCGAAGATTTCAAGCGCGAGGTGAATGACCTTTCGTTTGATGTCTCTCTGCACGTCGTTTTCCAGACCAAGGCCGATCATGACCGCTACCAGGTGAATGAGAGGCATCAGCAGTTCATCCGGGAAAACCAGGGCAATTGGGGGCGTGTCAGAGTCTTCGACAGCTACGTGAAGTGAGAATCAAATGGAAACGGACGCGGGATTGGGCGCCGAGAGTGCGGCACGCCTCTATGTCCCTGATGCCTGAGCTTTCTCTTTGGCTTCCGCTTTCTCGAGCCAGCGGTTGAACAGCCACATCGACAGTGCCGATAAGAACCCGACAGCCATCAGGATGATCCACCCTGTGGCGTTCATGGACGGCACAAGGTCGAGGAGGCCGTCCGGTCGCCTGGTTGCTCCCCGGGCCATGATCTCGTTGAAGATCAGTGCCCCCACAGGCCCCCCGGCCAGGGAGCCGAAAGCCAGGGGCAGGTTCGCGTAGCCGAGGAAAAGCCCCTCCTGACCCTTGGGTGCCATGGCTCCCACATATTCGTACATGCGGGCTGAGGTGAACAGCTCGGCGAAAGCGCCGAGGGCGATCGAAGCGACAACGATGGACGAGCCCACCGGCAGCCAGCCGGCCAGTGATGCCCGCAGGTCGCCACCGACCACGATCGGGATCACGTTGAGCGCCATCGCCGCCCCGATGATCACCGTCCCCACGATCATCGAGCGGATCGGCCGCATCCGTCCGAACAGCCTCGTTACCAGCAGCTGGAAGCAAACGATCACCAGCGGGTTCGCCATGGTGTAGATGTCCATCGCCGGCTTGGACTCGACGACAGTCTTCAGGTAGAGCGGCAGGACGACATAAACCTGATTGTAGAGGAAGAAGAAACCGCAGGACACGAGAAGGAAGAGGAAGAACCGCAGGTTCAGGATGACACGGATCATCCCGAGCAGTATCTCGGCCACTGACTTGCGCGGCCTCCCCGCCGTGCCCGCGCCGGGTTCAGTCTCCGGCCCACGGTACAAGCCTGCCACGACGAGGAATGCGAGGATTGCCATCGTTGAGGCTACTGCAAAAATGGCCGAGAGAGCCGCCCCGGGACGTGTGCGCACGTAGAAGGCCACCGCCCGTCCGAAAAGAGAGCCCATGTTGACTACGACGTAGAAGATGGCGAACGCCATGGTGGCTCGAAGACCCGCTGTCTTCTGCGCAGTGCCCAGTATGCAGGGTTTCACGATCGAGCCGCCGAAGCCGATCAACAGGATCCCGACAACGGCCGGCAGAACGACATTGGCGCCCGCGGTGACCTCCCGCTCAATCGTGGGCGCGAGGCCGGCACCCCCGAGCCACACAGGGTATCCCATGAGAAAGTAGCCGATCGCCAGCAGCACGAAAGCCCCGAGCAGGGCCCGCCGAAAACCGATCTGATCCGCAATGGTGCCGGAGAGGATGGGCAGGAAGTAGATCAGGAACCAAAGCAGCGTGTTGATCATGGCCGGCCAGTAGGTGCCAAGCCCGAGCTGGCCAAGGTAGATCACTACGAAGCTGGCCATGGAATAGTAGGCCGCCCGCTCAAAAAGCTCTGTCAGGTTGGCATACCAGAAGATGGCGGGAAACCTGGTTTGGGCTTCTTCGTTCATGGCACCTCTCGGAAGACAGAGAATCTATACGGCCAGCTCTGCGGGCGAGCCGGACGATTTTTATCTTGGGACGATTCAAGTGGCAAGCGCAATCAGCTTTACTCACCAGGACCTCAGCCATCGTTCCGATCCCGAGCTCCGGCCTGTGCGCCGGTGCGAAGCACCGCCTTCCCTCGACCGTGCAGTTGCCAATCACCTCAAGTTTCCCCTTGCTTCGCCGGCGGGGCGGGGATAAAAATGCCCGCCGGCGTGCCGTGCTGCGAAGGAATCTGACGATGTCGACAAGGCCTGCTGCCTCACCTGAATCCGTCATGAGAGCCGTCACTGAAGACATCATTCGCCGGGCGATCCGGTTGGGCCGGAGGAAGGGTCGCTCTGTCTGCATCAGCAAGACATCAAGGGGCAGGGCCACGCCCGTAGAGAGCCTGAACCCGGATACTCCGGAAGGAAAACAGGCCTTCGATGCCTACGTGACTTCGGGGGCTCGACACTACACGATCTCGGGGCTGGGTGCACCTGAAGAGAGGAACGCCATCAACTGGCGGGCCGTGAACCTGCCGCTGGGTCGGAGGGTCTTGCTTCAAGTCCTGGTTGCGCTTTCATTCGTGATGAAAGGGACGCCCCTCAAGAATAGGCTGTACAGGTTGATGGGAGCGCACATCGGCAGGAATGTAGAGATCATGCAGTTGGCATGGCTGGACCACTTTCGCCCGGAACTCATTTTCGTGGGCGACAATACGCTGATCGGAGCCTATACGCATATCACCGTGCATGCTTATGAGGGGGCCGGCAGATTCCGCTACGGGTTGGTGGAAATCGGACCGGACTGCGTAATAGGCGCAGGAACCGGCATGGGTCCTATCCTGATCGAGAGGGGCGTTCGCACCCTCCCCGGTACAACACTGTCGCCCTACCTCCCCCGGATCCGAACAGGGTCGGTCGTCGGGTATAATCCTCCGCCGGTAAAGCGAAGTTCCGGAGCAGATGAGAAAACCGAGGATCGTGACGCCGGGTGAGGCGACAGACTGCATCGGCGGCCCGAGGAACGGACGTCGAGGCCCGCGCACCAGCGGGCACTGAGACCTGCCTTGCAGGGAGCACTTGGATTGTGGTGTCGCGAACAGGCCTTCGGCCGCGGCCCCGATTCTTCAAGAACGGAGCCGTAGATCGCTGCCCTTGCTGAGGCTGGTGTCCGGCAGGTGCGGGCCAGCAACCACGCGGGCCCGCGCCGGTTCGATTAGACGGTGGTGACGTTCGCTGCCTGCAGACCCTTCGGGCCTGTCGTGACCTCGAATTCAACCGCTTGGCCTTCGTTGAGCGTTCTGTACCCCTCCGCCTGGATGGCTGAGAAGTGCACGAAAACGTCCTCACCGGACTGGCGCTGGATGAACCCGAATCCCTTGCTGGCATTGAACCACTTTACTGTACCTTGTTCTTTCACTTTCATTCCTTCCTTCTCTTGAGCAGTTCGCTGTCTCTCGCCACCCTCCAGGCGCAAAATTTAAGGGCTGCAAGCTCACACTTGCAGCCCTCCTGGCATCACAAAGGTGTTACAAGAGCAGCAAACTCGGCGGCATCCTATCACGGACTCTTCATGGAATCCAGCGAACATTTGCAGAAGGGGTCGGACCGAGTTAAGTCACTTACCTGAAATAGTTTGTATGCAAACATGGCCCAAGAACAGGGCCTCATTCTCGATTTTCGCGGCTTTTCCCGGCATACAACGGTAGTCGCGAGCATCGCGAGGCCGGGAGAGTGCCGGTGTCGGGCAAAAACGGCCTTCAAAATCGCGTGTAAGCCCCTTTTCGGCGCATCAAATCTTTATCAAACCATTTTATTTAGTTGATTTAGCTCGGTCCGACCCCGATATCAGGCGATGAGGCGGGCGATTGTGAAGGCCGCCGCAGCTGCGAGGCCTCCGATCAGGAGCGTCTGGAAGCCGCTGCGGAGAGGGCCGGCGCCGGTAAAGTGACCTTTGA
>JAFNAH010000535.1 GCA_017860075.1 Acidobacteriota bacterium
GGACTGGCCCGCGATGTGCGGTGTGATGATCACGTTCTCGAGTTTCCAGAGCGGATGGCCTTTCGGCAAGGGCTCGGGATTCGTAACATCGAGGCCGGCTCCGGCCAGCCGCCCTGCCTTGAGGGCCTGGAGGAGCGCATCGCTGTCGTAAGTCCTGCCGCGTGAAACCGCGATAAAGTAGCTCCCCTTCTTCATGAGCCCGAACTGCCTGGATCCCATCATTCCCTGCGACTGCGATGTCAGAGGCGCCGCCATGAACACGACATCGGCCTCCGGGAGCACGGCTTCGAGCCGGTCCGGGGGCACCATTCTGCTGACAAAATAGCTGAGCGGCACGTCCTTAGGATCAACGCCGATCACCTTCATGTCGAAGGCATGGGCTCTCTGGGCGATCTGCATACCGATCCCGCCGACGCCGATGATAACGGCCGTCTTTCCCCTGAGCTCGATCGGAGAGTACTCACGCCGGTTCCATTCCTCCTTCACGCGGTCTGGAATTGCGAGGTACAGGTCCCGGGTGAGAGCCAGCAGCAGGCTCATCGCGTGGTCCGCGATATTGGGGCCCTGCAGGATCTTGCAGTTGGTGAGTACGACCGCGCTACCGGCGAATTCAGGAAAGACGTAGCGCTCGACCCCGGCGCTGTGGACCTGAACCCAGCGCAGTTTCTTTGCCGCATGGAACAGCTCCGGGCTGATGGTTCCGATGATGGCGTCGGCGTCTGCCACCTGTTCGGCCAGCGTGGCATCCTCTCCCGCCACGATCGTTGCCCCGGGGGCGGCTTCCCTGATTTGCTGGATTTCGGCAGGCCGGGCGTCGGTCACGACGATCTTCACCTGGGCGAAACTTGCGACGGCCGTCATGGCGAGGGTAAGCGCAGCGATGATCAGCTTCTTCATGGTTCCAGTACCTCCGAATGAAGATCCGATGTACCGGCCCTTCGGGCCTCGGATCTATTTGTTCCATCTAACCACGCGCTCACGCGCGTGGCTACTCACTTGCGGCGCTTCGCGCCTGGATCCTTCGCGCTCTCGGTCGAGGTTTGGGCCCCCCAATCATTTCCAGATCAGCCTCGAAGAGGCGGAACTGAGTAGCCCCGGCCGTCAGGCCGGGGAGGAATCCACGAAGAGAATCGGAGCACCGAAGGCGCGACACAACCTCTGGCAATGCGCGGACGCACTGCGTTCACTCGGCACTATCCCAGCAGTAAGTGCAGAGCCTGTCCTTCGGCAGGCCGATGGCGGTCACCAGGTCGTCCAGACGCTGGTACTGCAGGGTGGTGAGCTGGAGGCGCGCGCGGATATTCTCGACCATCGCCCGGTATTTGTCAGTGCTCGCGTCGGCGTACTGCTCCACGTGCGCGTCGCTGCGTCCCTCGAGCTCCTTGATTGCCTTGCGTCCCGCGAGGTCGAGCACGGAACGGGACCGGGAGAAATTCAGGAACTTGCATCCGAACACGAGCGGCGGGCAGGCCGGCCGCATGTGTACTTCGAGCGCGCCGCAGTCGTACAGCCGGCGGATCGTGTCCTGGAGCTGTGTGCCGCGGACAATGGAATCTTCCGCGAAGAGGACCCGCTTGCCGGAAATCAGGTCAGGAACCGGGATCAGCTTCATGCGGGCGACGAGGTCACGGACCTGCTGATCGGGCGGCATGAAACTGCGGGGCCAGGTGGGAGTGTACTTGACGTACGGCCGCGAATACGGCACGCCTGCGGTATTTGCGTACCCTATGGCGTGTGCCACACCTGAGTCCGGGATTCCCGCAACGAAATCCACCTTCACGGTGTCCCTTCTCGCGAGCGCGGCGCCGCACCGGTAGCGGGTCGCCTCCACGTTGATCCCTTCATAGGATGAGGCGGGGTATCCGTAGTAGACCCAGAGGAAGCCGCAGATCTGGAGCCGGTTGCCGGGCGCTTTCTTCCGTTCGACGCCGTTCTCCGTGACCAGGACGACTTCTCCCGGACCGAGGTAGCGCTCGATCTCGTATCCCAGGTTGGGGAAGGCGCAGGTCTCGAATGTAACCGCCCTGGAGCCGCTCTTCCTTCCGATGACGACGGGCGTGCGGCCGAACCGGTCGCGTCCTGCGTAAATGCCGTGATCGGTGAGAAGCAGCAGGGAACACGATCCCTCGATCGCCTCGAGCGCGCGTTCGATGCCGTCCGCGAACGTGGCCTCCTGGTTGATGAGGTTGGCGACGAGTTCGGTCGGATTGATCTCGCCGCCGCTCATTTCGGACAGGTGCGCTTTCTTGTGAAATGCCTGGGATATCAATCGCTCGGCATTCTTTACCACACCCACCGTGACGATGGCGTACACTCCCAGGTGCGAACCGATGATGAGCGGCTGGTCCTCGTAATCGCTGATGCAGCCGATCCCGCAGTGGCCGCGCAGCCTTTTGATGTCCTCCTCGAACTTGGAGCGGAACTGCGCGTTGGTGATGTCGTGGATGTAGCGGCGGATCCGGCCGCCGTCCATCACCGCCATGCCGCCGCGGCGTGTGCCCAGGTGCGAATGGTAGTCCGTGCCGAAGAAGAGATCCGTTACACAGTCACT
>JAFNAH010000536.1 GCA_017860075.1 Acidobacteriota bacterium
GGTCTGAAAGTAGGTCCGGTCTGTTAGACCGGACCACAAAACCGCATGCGGCGGGTCAGAGAAGCTGTGAAGAATTCACCGCAGAGAGTGATTACCATCTGATTTAGAATCAATTAGTTATCTCTGCGAACTCTGCGTCTTTGCGGTGCTCATAGATTTTCTCACAGCTTCGGAGAGGCGCCGCACGAGGTGCACAATGAGGATCATACCGATGCCAAAAACACGAAGAGCTTTTCTCGGATCGTTGCCGGCCCTGGCTGGAGCTGCCGCGCTCGCTGCTCAACAACCGACACCCGTGTCATTGCCGAAGCATCGGACTTCCCCGCTTGACGGCGTCGTGCGGGAAAAGATCAGGATCACCGGCATCAAGGTGACCAACCTTGCCTATCGACTCGCCCCTGAGGAACAGTGGCCGGATGCGGACAGCAACGTCGTCATCGTGAAGACCGAGTCGGTCATCGTCGAAGTCGCAACCGACGCGGGCATAACGGGCATCGGTGGCTGCAGCCGCTATAACGGTCCGGAACAGATGAAGCAGTATATCGAGACCGTGATCAAGCCCAGGCTTCTGGGGCAGAACCCTTTCGACGTTGAGTCGCTCTCGGGCGGGATTGCCGCTCATGGCGCCAGGGGCGCCTGGGCCGGTGTCGACACCGCTCTCTGGGACATCATCGGAAAGGCCAAGAACGTTCCACTCTACAGGTTGCTCGCAATTGACACCGAACCGCAGGCGCGCGTGCGGGTCTATGCCAGCGGCGGCGAATTCACCTGGCGCAAGGGCTCCCGCTTCGCGGGCCCCGAGGATCTGCTCAAAGAAGCGGTGCGCCACAAAGAGAACGGTTACACCGCGTTCAAGTTCCGGATGGGAGGCGGTTTCGGCAAGTTCGGCATCACGGTCAATGACTACCTGCCCTACCTGCGACGCATGAGGGCGGCCGTTGGACCCGATTTCGACCTCATCCAGGAAGCCAACACGCGCTGGTCCGTTGAGCAGTGCCTCCAGATCTGTCCTGTTCTGGAGGAGTTGAACTTCCTCTGGTTCGAGGAACCGACGCGCAAGAACATCGACGACTACCTCAGGATCAAACAGGCGCTCCGGAAGGTGAAGATATCCGGCGGAGAGGGCATGGCCAACCGGGGCGAGATCATGGAGTGGGTTGATCGCGGCGCCTACGACATCATCCAGCCGGGTTGCGACGATGCCGGCATCACCGAAGCCTGGCACATGGCGCGCATGGCTCACACCAGGGGAAAGCTCTTCTGCCCGCACAACTGGCAGGATGGCCTGATCACCATCGCAAATGCCCACTTGATGGCGGCCGCGCCGAATCGATTTTTGCTGGAATCGAACATGACACCCAATCCCTTGAAGGAAGGGCTCTTCAAAGAGAAACTGGCCGTGAGGGACGGCCACCTCCAGATCCCCGACAGGCCGGGCCTGGGGGTCGAGCTCAGGGAAGGGCTAGCGGAACAGTATCCGCCCTTGCCGGGCCCATGGAACATTCCCGACCCGGAGACGCCCTGAACCGGGGCACACCGGACTCGCGACCTCAGCGCATCACATGCTTTGCCGGCAGAGGCAATGGTGCTTAAATATATCCGTGCAGGAGAACTGAAGCGTGTCGACCTCAAGTCTCCACGAGGGGGAGAAAGTAACCGCCCTCACGCTGGCTGCAAAGAAGAAACGCGGTGAACTGATCACCATGCTCACCGCCTACGACTATCCGACGGCGCTGGCGCTCGACCACGCAGGCGTTGATTCGATTCTGGTGGGCGACTCACTCGGCATGGTTGTGCTGGGCTATGAAACGACACTTTCGGTGACCATGGAGGACATGATCCACCACAGCAAGGCCGTTTCGCGCGGCGCCCGGCGTGCGCACCTGATCGGCGACATGCCTTTCATGTCCTACCAGGTCTCGTCTGCGGAGGCGTTGCGCAATGCCGGCCGCTTCCTTCAGGAAGCGGGCATGGACGCGGTCAAGCTGGAAGGCGGCCGCCACATGGCATCGACGATCGCCGTGATCGTGGCTGCGGGTATTCCCGTGATGGGGCACCTCGGCCTGACCCCGCAGAGCATCCGCAAGCTTGGCGGGTGGAAAGTCCAGGGAACGTCGGCGGAAGCGGCCCGCCGCCTCGTCGAGGATGCTCACATCCTGGAAAACGCAGGCTGCTACGCGGTCATCCTCGAAGCGATCCCCGATCGTGTCGCGGAAGTGATCACGCAACGTCTCCACATCCCGGTCATCGGGATCGGGGCCGGTGCCGGCTGCGACGGGCAGGTGCTGGTGAGCAACGACCTGCTCGGGTCGTTCGACCGTTTCACACCTCGATTCGCCAGGAAGTACGCGGACCTGAGCGCCGTCATGGAGCAGGCATTTCGCGCTTACGCGGATGACGTGACGTCGCGCCGTTTCCCGGCACCCGAGCACTCGTACCATATCGGCGACGAAGAGTTCGAGGCGCTCATGCAGGATCTGAGAATGAAGCCGCGCAACTGGCGGGTGGTTTGAGGCCTGCGTGTCCTCTTCAGAACCGGACATCCAACT
>JAFNAH010000537.1 GCA_017860075.1 Acidobacteriota bacterium
TCATCATCCTTGAAGCGCCGGATCTCCGCTCGGCACGTTTCACGATCGAGAAGGAGAGCCCGGACCTGCTGCTGTTGGACATCAACCTCCCCGATGGCTCAGGGCTGGACCTGCTCAAGGAAGTAGCTGCAAGATCCCGGCCCCCGCTGGTGATCGTCATAACCGCGCACGGGTCCGAGCGGCTGGCGATTGACGCCATCCGCGCCGGTGCCTACGAATACCTCTCCAAACCGTTCGAGATTGACGAGCTTCGCCTTCTTGTGCGCAATGCCCGGGAGCGAGCGCAGCTGGCCGAGGAGAACCGCGCCCTGAAGGAGCAACTGGGCCAGGAAGGGAAGTACGGCGACATCATAGGCAGGAGCCCCGCTATTCAGAGGGTGTTCGAGCTGATTGACCGCGTCGCGCCCACCGATGCCAGTGTTCTGATCCAGGGTGAGAGCGGTACGGGAAAGGAACTGGTTGCGCGCGAGATCCATCGCCGAAGCGTGCGGAAGTCCATGCCGTTCGTCGCCATCAACTGCGCGGCACTCCCGGACTCCCTCATCGAGAGCGAGCTCTTCGGACACGAGAAGGGAGCGTTCACCGGCGCCGTGGCGCGGAGAACAGGGAAATTCGAGCTTGCCGACGGAGGCACGCTGTTCCTGGATGAGATCGGCGACATGGCTCCGGCCACGCAGGCCAAGGTCCTGCGTGTACTCGAGGGCAGTCAGTTTGAACCGCTGGGCTCGCAGGAGACTCGCCAGGTGGATGTGCGTGTCGTATGCGCCACGCACCGCGATCTGCGCAAGGCGATCGCCGACAATGAGTTCCGGGAGGATCTCTACTACCGGATCCACGTGGTTCACGTCGAATTGTCTCCTCTGCGCGAGCGCGGGGAGGACATACCGTTGCTGCTCGACTACTTCGGAAAGGCATTCGCGGACAAATACAGGATTCAGTGGTGCGGATTTACGGCTGGGGCAACTGAGACGCTGCTGACCTACCCGTGGCCGGGAAACGTCCGCGAGCTGCGTAACCTTGTGGAAAGCTGTGTCGTCCTCAGCATCAAGGGCCCGATCGACGTGTCCGACCTGCCGGGTGAAGTCCTGGCCGGCAAGCCCGGGACTCCAGCCGGCGTCCGCGACGAAGAGCTCTGGCGCCTGCCTTATGAAGAGGCCAGGGACTCATTCGAGCGCAGGTACCTCGCTGAGGTCCTGGACCGGCATCGCGGGAATATCAGCCAGGCCGCGGCCGCCATCAGGATTCACCGCCAGACTCTCCAGTACAAGCTAAAGCAGCTGGGACTTCGTAAGGTCTGGGCCGAGACGGCGCCCGGAAACGAAGAGTAGCTTGCGTACGGCCTGCCCGCGAGGTGGAATCGTGCGGATTTCGATCATTGCCAACCCGAGGTCCGGACGTGGGCGGGCCTTCAGGCGTGTTCAGGAGTACGTCAGGAATTGGCCACACCGCGACTGGGAGGTCGAGTTGCTGACCACCAGTGCTCCCGGACATGCCGCCGAACTTGCCTGCGCGCTGGTGTCCCGTCCGCCGGATCTGCTCGCGGTCTGCGGGGGGGACGGCACTGTAAACGAGGTGGCCAACGGCATGCCGGATCCGCCGTTCCCGGTAGCCGTTCTTCCCGCCGGTACGGCAAACGTCCTGGCGCGCGCCATGGGCGTACCTCTGGACCCCGTGGAAGCTGTCAAGGTAGCTCTCGGAGGATCGGTTCTACGGGTCGACTCATGCTTTCTCCGGGGAACGCCGGCGCGGTATTTCCTCCTCATGGCGGGGGCAGGCTTCGACGCGTATGTCGTTTCCCGGACCTCTTCCGCTCTCAAGGACCGGGTTGGCATCGCTGCCTTCTACCAATCCACCGTTCAGTGCCTGGCGACCTACGACTTTCCCGAGTTTGCGATCGAAGCGGAAGGCCTGTCGGTCCGGGCTACGACCTGCGTCGTGGCGAACTCGCGCGGCTACGGCGGCGGTCTGGTCCTGACTCCCTCAGCCGATATGACGGACGGCTTCCTGGACATAGTCGCCGTCCAGGGCCGGTCGCGGGTGAACCTGGCCCTCTTTGCCTTGACGGCCTTGATAGGCAGGCCGCGGCGCTACCCGTGGGTGCGATACGCGAGGGCGCGATCTGTGAATATTGACGGCCCGTCCGGGGTAATGGTCCAGGTCGATGGAGAGCAGATCGGCAATCTACCGGCGGCGATTCGGATCGTGCCCCGCTCGTTCCCCCTTGTCGTTCCCGCTCACACATCGCGGTAATGGGTCAACCTGAAGAGAAATCGCTCCGGAGGCTCCAGGAACGCGCCGGTCATCAATCGTCATTTGTCATTGGGCGCAGCTTCTTATATCCTGTTGCCGCTTTGGAAGGGAGAGTTCTTTGCCCAGGCAGCACCTCACATTGCGCGACCTCCTCACGCAGCAGGCTCGGCGCTATGAAAAGAAGACGTTCCTTGCTGCCGTCAACCGCGAGTATTCGTACGCCATGGTGGACGACCGGACGGACCGTGTGGCGACCGCCCTGGGCAGGCTGGGATTGCGGCACGGCGATCGCATCGCGC
>JAFNAH010000538.1 GCA_017860075.1 Acidobacteriota bacterium
CGAGGTGAAGCGCGGCGTCGAAGCGAGCCTGGTGACAAGCATGGGGCGCATGGCCGCCCACACCGGCCGGGAGGTATCTTTCGAGGAAATGTTGAACTGCGAACACGAGATGGCGCCGGGCCTGGACAAGCTGACGATTGATTCGCCGGCCCCTCTGGTTGCAGATGCCGGCGGGCGATATCCTGTTCCGCAACCCGGCATCGTGACCGACCGCGAATACTGAAGGGGCAACGGCGCAACGGGGTCGGACCACGATAAGCCTTTGGTTCCAATAGGCATAGGCGCAGAGGGGTCCCCGAAAACGAGCCTTACATTCGTTTTTCGGCGTCATTTTCTGCATCCAAGCGACCGGCGGATCTAAGCCTCGGCTCGAAGGCCGGCTGCTGCCGGGCGCTTCGCTCCCAGATGACAAGGCAGCGGGGAAGGTATTCTATCCATGCAGCCGTCGCGGGCTGAGCACGGCGGCCACCGCCGGGACCCTCAAAGTAGCCTTAATTGCCTGTCGCCTGTTCATGATCTGATCCCTTTCCCTTCAAGCGGACAGCATGAGCCTGACATGGAATAGAATGTTCGGCGGAGGAATACCCATGCATCAGTATCCGTTGAGAACAGAAGTCCGGATTGACTGGAGTGAGATCGACGCTTTCGGGCACATCAACAATCTAGCGATCCTTAAGTATGTACAGGCTGCGAGAGTCAAGTATCTGGAAGCCATCGGCCTGATGCAGTCGCAGGCGGAAACCAAGATAGGTCCGATACTGGCTCCGCGGTGCTGGCGAATCCGATCACAATTGCGTCCACAAATCCGCAAGTCATGGCGTACTGAATCGCCTTGCGCCGGTCGGCCGGATCCTTGAACTCTCCGTTGCCGATGAGCTTCATCCCTATGACACCTCTCCCTCTGGCGTGGATGGCCTTGATCTCCTTCATCGCCTCGTTGACCTGACCCGGTGCTCCGAATTCCGGATCCTCCCCGTCGACATGTATGCCCTGCGGGTTCACCCGGGCGAGTTGTACTTCCGCCCAATCCACCTGGGCCGCGGTACGCAGCGCAGGCAGTCCGTGGCACGACATCCCCTTAACGCGGATGAGCTTCTTTTCCTTGGCCTCATCGAACGCATCCATCATAGGCCGCACATCCTGTGGCCACGTGCTTTTCATGGTGCAGTGGATGAGCAGGCTATCGATGTAATCGGTGTCCAGTTCCTTCCGGTAACGGTCGAGCGTGGCCAATGGATTTCGGAGGTTCTCCGGGGTCCACCACATCTTGCTCTGGATCCACAGGCGTTCTCTGGGTAGCCCCTTGATAGCCTGACGCACCAAAGGGTGGGTCTCGTAGTTCTCGGCGGTATCGATGTAAGTGATGCCGTGGTCATAGGCGTAGCGGATCAGCCGCGTGAATTCCTCCTGTCCCAGGGAGCGTTGAACCTCGCCGCCATTGCTCCCGGTCCCGAAACCAAGCCGGCTGATTCGCTTGCCGGTCTTCCCCAGGATGACCAGGTCGCTGGCGGCGATTTTCTTCTCAGCACCATGAAGGACCGAAGACCACGGAGTTAGAGCGGCCGCTCCTGTCAGGAGCAGAGAGCTCTTCATAAACCCGCGACGACTGATACGTTCCTGACTCATGAGTCTCTCCTAATCATTTGTGAACAAAGGGGGAATCGTGCCTGCCCGCATACCGGAGCGCCCCGCCTCCGCGCGCTGCTTTTCTGACTCCTTTGAGCGGCGGAACGCCGGTGGCGATCATCGCATCCTCCAACCGAACGATCAAGCGTCAAATCCTGCCCTTTCATGAGGATTTCGCCGTACAATCACGGCCCGGGGGCACTGCTCATGGACTATCAGAAGCTGATAAGGACGCGCCGCAGTATCCGGGGATACCGACCCGATCCGATTCCGGAAGATGTTCTCGGGAGAGTACTCGATGCGGCGCGGATCGCTCCGACTGCTGCCAACCGGCAGCCGTTTCAGCTCCTAGTCGTGACCGAAGCCGCGACACGAGCGCGGCTGAAGGAAGTCTACGATCGTGAATGGTTCTGGGCCGCTCCGGCGGTGATTGTCGGCTGCGCGGAGGAGGCAAAAGCCTGGCAGCGAGCAGATGGGTTTAATGCAGCCGAGGTCGATCTGAGCATCGTCATGGACCACCTGATTCTTGCGGCTACGGACGAAGGACTCGGCACCTGCTGGATCTGCCACTTCGATGAAGCCAGGTTGAAACAGATCCTTGGAATCCCCGGCAATGTGCGTGTGATTGCCTTGACACCCCTGGGGTATCCTGCCGCAGAACCGCGACCCTTTCAGCGCAAGCCGCTGGAAGAACTGGTCCGGAGGGAGCACTGGTAGACTGACTTGGCAGGGACGGGGAAAGGCGTTCGATTACCTGCTTGGTTGTGAGCAGGAGCGGATCTAAAATCGCTACCACTATGAAAACATCTCTTGGAGCCAAAACCCTGGTTTATCCGACGCCAGTCTTCGTCGTCGGCACTTACGACAAGGCAGGCAGACCGAATGTGATGACCGCTTCCTGGGGCGGTATCTGTTGTTCCAGGCCGCCGTGTGTGGCAGTGTCGTTGCGTAAGGCGACATACACCTACGGGAACATCCTCGAAAGGAAGGCATTCACAATCAGCATTCCTTCAGAAGCTCACGTCAAAGAGGCGGACTACTTCGGGCTGGTTTCCGGCAGGGATAAGGACAAGTTCGCGGCCACGAAGCTGACGCCGGTCAGGAGCGAGCTCGTCGACGCGCCGTATGTGAAGGAATTTCCGCTTGTCGTGGAATGCAGGCTGGCTCACACGATCGAACTTGGCCTGCACACGCAGTTCGTCGGCGAAGTAGTGGACGTGAAGGCCGAGCAAGGTGTGCTGGCGGGTGATGGCCTGGTGGACATCGCGAAGGTGAGCCCCCTTGCGTACGCTCCGGACACCGAGGCTTACTACGCAATCGGCAGACACGTCGGGCAGGCGTTCTCGATCGGCGAAGGGATCTGATCACAGACGGCCCGGGCATGGCGGCCGGACCTACGTCCTGAACGACAAGTAGCCGACAATAGCCGACACGACCAGCAGCATTCCGGCCGCGATGAACAGCAGGACGAGCCGAAACTGGGTCTGCTTCGCTGCCCGTTCCTGCTCGGCTGCCTGATGGCGC
>JAFNAH010000539.1 GCA_017860075.1 Acidobacteriota bacterium
CTGCTCGAACCGCTCTATGAACGGTACTACTGCTGGAAATACGGGGCGCAGGAGGGAGGTTCCATCTTCGTCAGCGAGGTCTGCCCCTACCTGCTCGAGATATACCGGATTCGTGCCGAGGCACTGAACCTCCCGCTGCAGCAGGTGTTCCGCGCCGGCGTATATCTCGTTCCCCCGCTCAAGCTGGGTCAACATGAAGCGGCCCAGGTAGAATTCTTTCGACAGCACGGCCTGAAAGTCGACATCGGCGGCGGAATGGGAACCATGGGCGCGACGACTCCGGCGACGCTGGCGGGCGCCGTGACCGTCAACCTGGCCGAACAATTGGCGCTTCGGATCGTAGACTGGGCCTGGTTCGGAGAAAAGCGGCTGCACCTCGGGGGCAGTATGTCCGTGATGGACATGAGAACTGCCATTCGTCCGTACGGCCGTCCCGAGATGGCGATTACGAGCGTGATGACCGCACAATTGGCGCGCCATCTCGGCGCCTCCTTCGCCGGACATGGCGGCCTGAGCGATGCCAAACGCCCGTCGGTCGAAGCCGGGGCGCAAAAGGCTCTGAACACTATACCCACCCTGCTCGCCGGCGGTCACGTGTGGATCGACGCCGGGCTCCTCGCGATCGACGAGGTCTGTTCGCCCATCCAGATGGTGCTTGATAGCGAGTGGATCGGCGTCCTGAAGCACCTGGCCCGTCCCTTCGCGGTTGACGCGGAGTCGTTGGGGCTGGACACAATATTGGAGGCCGGTCCCGGCGGTAACTTTCTCTACAGCATACACACGGCGGAGCATTTCCGCAGTGAGCACTGGGAGCCGTCCACGTGGTCGCGGCAGATGCTGCGGCCATGGCTGGAGACGGACGGGCGTCTCGATTCCGACCAGGCGCGCGACTGGATCAGGAGCATCGAGCAGAGAGACCCCGGGCCGCCGGCGGTCGGAGAGTTTCATCAGAAGGCGATTCTCCAGGTCATCGAGAAGGCACGGGAAGCGGCAGGAGCTTGAAATGCCCGACCGGCAATACGACGTAGTAACGATTTCGGACTCGTGCGTGGACCTGCTTCTCTACGGCAACGTGGTGCCGAGATTCGGCCAGGTGGAGCAGCTTGTCGACGACTACCTCCTGGAGATGGGAGGGTCCTGCGCGATCTTCGCGTGCCAGGCGGCGAAGCTCGGATTGAAGACCGGCATCCTGGGTCGAGTCGGCGAGGACGACTTCGGCCGCCTCGTTCTGCGCCGGCTGCAGGAATGCGGCGTTGATACGCGACACATGATCGTGGATCCGTCCCTGAAAACAGGCGTCGGCGTGGCATTGTGCAAAGAGAACGACCGGGCCATTCTCACTTACATGGGTTCTATCTGTGCGGTTGCCTGACATATTCCGGCGGGCCCGCAGGCTGGGACTCTCGACGTCATTGGATACGAACTGGGACCCGCGGGAGGAATGGAGCTCAACCCTGCCCGAACTGTTTCCGTTGACGGACATCTTCATGCCGAACGAGCAGGAGGCCATGCTGATCAGCCGTTGCGGCAGCGTGGAGGCGGCTCTCGAATGGTACCGGCAGGCCGGCGTACCGCTGGTGGTTCTCAAGCGGGGCGACAAGGGGGCGAGCGTTTCCTCCGAGGAGGGAACTCTGCACATGCCGGTGCAACCGGTGACCGGCGGCGATAGCGTGGGCACCGGCGACAGTTTTGATGCGGGTTTCCTGGCAGGGTGGCTGCGCGACCTGCCCCTTTCCCAATGCCTGGAGATCGGGTGCCGCTGCGGACGAGCAGTCGCCGGCGCCACAGGCGGCCTGAAGGGACAACCAGTCTCTGTTCGGGGTCGGACCACGATAAATAATTGAATATGAAAGGTATAGTCCCAATTCCGGCTCGAAAGATGCCTCTTACAGGCGATTTTTGGCCTGTCTTTTGGGTCCTCCAACGCCGCGGACGGACGACCGGCTCCTACGAACTCAGAAAACACCACAAGAAATCGGTCCCAAGGCGTCCGTTTCGGGGCAAAATCGATCTAAGTGTTATTTTCTCAATACCTTGTCTTGGTCCGACCCCAATTGTCAATTCTAGAGGACAGGAATGAAGATCGTCATTATCGGAGCAGGTTCGGTTGCATTCACGCCGGCGATTCTCTCAGGACTAGGCACGGACCCGAGATATCGCGGAGCCACGATCGGGCTGGTGGACATCGATGAAGCGGCGCTGGGATTGATTACGAGCTTCGCGGCCCGGATTTCCCGCGAGTTACAGAGAGACTGGCATGTCGAAGCCTCGACCCGGCGGCGCGACGTTCTGGGCGGCGCAGATGTGGTGACCACATCGATCGGCGTCGGAGGGCTGTCTGCATGGCGGCTCGATCTCGACATCCCGTTCAAGCACGGCATCGTTCAGCCGGTGGGAGACACATCCGGCCCCGGTGGTCTGGCCAGGGCCTTGCGCCATATCCCGGTCCACGTGGAGATCGCCAGGGACATGGAAGAACTCTGTCCGGAAGCGACACTCTACAATTTCAGCAACCCGCTCACGGCAAATACGCAGGCGGTAAACAGACACTCCCGAATCCGCTGCATCGGCCTCTGCATCGGCCCGGACCTGACATGGGACCACCTGTGCCGGGTCATCGGTGTGGAAAGGCGCGAAACCTCGGCCGCAATCGGTGGCATAAATCATTGCCACTGGGTGACGGAATTGCGCATCCACGGTGAGGACGCATTCCCCTTGCTCAGTGCCGGTCTCGATGAGCTCGAGGGGAAGACTGCCGAAGCTGATAAGCTGCGCGCGGGTCCTGCAGGCTTCCTGAGACGCCCCCCTGATCCGCCCAAGGCTCAGCCTCTGTGCACTCAGCTGTTCAGGCACTTCGGTGCTTACCCGGGTCCGGGCGACAACCACGTGGCCGAGTTCTTCCCGCACCTTATGACGCCCCTGATCAAAAAGGTGGAGGCCTATCAGGGTGAGGCAATTCGCTACGTGGACGAATCATACCCGGCGCTCTGGAAGAAGATGGTCGACATCAGCCAGAAAGGGGCGCCCATCGACACCGAGGCCTTCGCGAAGGAGTTGGCCTGGGAACATACTCAATTACTGGACATCCTGGTATCCGGCATGGACGACCTCGGGCAGGTATTCCATGTCAACATCCCCAACAGAGGCTGCATCCATAACCTGCCCGACGGGGCCGTGGTGGAGGTGCCCGCCCGAGTCGACCGTGCCGGGCTGCATCCTTTCGCGCTGGGAGACCTGCCGGCTCCTATCGTTCCGGCTCTCGCGCACAAGCTGGCCTCGCTGGACCTGATCATCGAGGCAGCCATGGAGGGTTCCCGTAAGAAGGCGATCCAGGCATACCTGAACGACCCGCACGCAAACGGCGTCGAGGCCGCCACTCGCCTCGTGAATGAGCTGATCGACTCGCAGCTGCAGTACCTTCCCCGGTTCGCATAGCGCTCGCCCATTCCGGCATGGCTGCCTCACAAAGACGGGCGAATCACTGCCGCCCTCCGGGTCAGGTTCGGAATCGGTCTCCCGGTCGCAATCGGTGTCGATATCGTCCAGAGGCGATCCCTGATTTCGGGGGCGTTGATAATTCACGATTTGGAGGGCGGCTGCAGTTTTCGATCCCGATTTCGGCGCCGACATCGAAGATTCTTCGCGCACAGGCAAGACAGCTTCCGTTGTGACACTCAGGCCTGATACACTTGATCGCCGTCCAGGAGCCGCAATCC
>JAFNAH010000540.1 GCA_017860075.1 Acidobacteriota bacterium
CACCGGTTTCGAATACTGGTGGTTTAACTGGTGGCGCCCCAACCTGGCGTTGAGTCGCGGCAAAGAGCCGTGGCCGCTGGGGAACCGCACCGGTTGGGACAGCCGGAGTTACGACTGGGCGAACGGAGACGGGCTTCTGGTCTACCCCGGTCCTGGCGGGCAGCCGCTGGCCAGCCTTCGCCTGAGCGTACTCCGTGATGCCATCGAGGACTGGGAGGTGCTCTTTCTGCTGGAGCGCGCCGCCGAAAAAGCGACGGCGGATGCGGTCGGCGGCACTTCGGATTCAGCTCGTGCGGCCCGCGAACTGCTGCGCGTACCCCCGGAGATCACCAGGGACCTGACCCATTGGAGCACGGATCCGGAAGTGTATCTGACGTGGCGCCACAGGGCATATCAACTCCTGGGCGGGTTGCGCGCCTCGATAGGCGCCGCCAAACTGGACGAGTATGTCCAGGAATGGGAACGCCAGCGAAAGGCTTTCATCGACGGGAGCTTCGAAAGACGAGTGAGCGCCACGGTATCTCGAGAAAAGGCGCCTTAGCCTCGGAATTCGGAGAAACGAACTTGGCCTTACCGGGCCAATCTCGGGATAGTGTCGCTCCTCCCAGGGATCTTGAGGAGGATTCATGCGGTATTCGGACAAGCTGATGGTCTTTGCGCTACTTCTCGCGTTGACATCCGGGGTGCGAGTTGCCGCACGGCAGGAGGCCTGGGGCGATCCTCCCCGGCCCCCGGCACAACGTCCGGCCTGGCTGAAACAGGGCATCGTCATGGTGGGCAGTTGGGAGCCGTCCACCTTCATCCTCCGGCGCGGCGGCCAGGAGACCAACGCCTTGGAAATCTGGAAGGCCGAGCGCACTGCCCAAAGCGTCAGGCGTCTGAAGGAGCTGGGGATCAACCTGGTCATTCTGAACCTGCACAAGGGCTTCGGACTGAAGGCCGAGGCCGCGGACATTCAGGCGACGCGTGATTTCGTTAAGCTGGCTCACGAGTCTGGTCTCAGGGTCGGCGGCTACATCGGTTCCACGATGGGATATGAGACGTTCTTTGCCGAAGAACCCGGCGCGCGGGATTGGATGCAGTTGGACGAATTCGGCAGGCCGATCTTCTACAACCAGGAGCAGACCTTTCGATATGCGGCGTGCAGGAATAATCCCGGCTACAGGGCATTCCTCGAGAGGGTACTGCGACTCGGAATCGAAGATATCAAGCTGGATTTGATCCACTTCGATCAGATGCATTGGTGGGCCGAGCCTCTTTCCTGCCGCTGCAGATACTGTAAAGAGCAGTTTCATGAGTTCCTCCAGGCTCGTTACGGGGACCCGCAGAGGGCATACCTCCGTTTCGGGTTCGGTGATCTGTCTCGGATGGCTCCACCGCCATACAACATCGTATCCGGCCCGGTACGATTCGCGGAACTGAAGAATCCCCTGATGCAGGAATGGGCAATGTTCCGGGCCGCCAGTATCGCCTGCCGGTATGCGGAGTACGATGAATTCATCCGCAAGCTCAACCCGGAAGTCGCGCTGGAAGGGAATCCAAATCTCAACCTGGCACTGAACCAGGGTTTCACGAATGGAACAGACTATAGCCTGTTGCTCGAACATGGCGACGTCGTCTGGAGCGAAGAACCCAATCACGCTGCCTGGACCGGGGACGGAAGGATGATTTCGAAGGTCCGCTCGTTTAAAACCGCGCGGATCATGGGCAAATCGCTCTTCGTATATACGGGCAGCCGGTACGGGGATCCGGCTGCAGCCAGTCCTCCCGAGCTCCGATTGGCCGAAGCCCTGGCATACAACGATGTGAACCTGGGGATGGTGGGAGACCTGATGCCCGACGGGGCGAAGCTCACGCCGCCGGCGCAGCAGTACATCCGATTCTTCCATTCTCACATGAAGGATCTGACGGATACCAGGAGCGTGGCGGATGTCGCCGTTCTGAGATCGTTTGCCTCCGTAGAGTTCAATCCAGGCCGGTCCAACGTGAGCGCGGTGCTGTTCGAGCAAACGCTGCTTCAAAACAAGGTTCCCTTCGACATCATCTTCGATCGGCACCTGGATCAGTTGAAGCGCTACAAGGTGCTGGTCCTCGCCAACCAAGATGCGCTCAGTGATGATGAGCTCTGTCGCATCCGCGCTTTCGTCAGCGAGGGTGGCGGGCTGGTGGCCACGGAAGACACTTCCCTTCTCAGCGAATGGCGATTGCGGCGCCCCAGGTTCGGGCTCGCGGACCTTTTCGGGTTCGATGCACCCTCTCCTGCGACTGCCCGGCGACTTGTCGGCAAGGGGCGCGTCGTTTATCTGCCGCGCATGGAGTACTCCGTCGAGCCGCCTCCGCCAGGCCTTAGCTACAACTTCGCCAACGAATACTGGAAGCTGCCGAAAAACTGCACCGAACTGATCGCAGCCGTGGAGTGGGCGGCCGGGAAGCAGCTCACCGTGTCGGTCCAGGCCCCGCTATCCGTCGCCGTAGAACTGGCAGAGCAGAGGGGTTCAGGTAACTGGATCCTGCACCTGGTGAACTTTGATTTC
>JAFNAH010000541.1 GCA_017860075.1 Acidobacteriota bacterium
CGCCTGCGCCACAACTACCAGAGGGCGCTCGACTGGTGCCTGCATCACCGCAACATCACGGCCCTGTTTTTCGGAGCTTTCTTCATTCTTTCCATGGGGCTCATGTTCCAGGTCGGGCAGGATTTCTTCCCCACGGTGGATTCCGGCCAGATGCGCCTTCACGTCCGGGCCCCCTCAGGCACGCGCATCGAGGAGACCGAGCAGATCATCAGCCGGGTCGAGGCCAGTATCCGCCGTCAGATCCCGGCGCGCGAACTGCGGACGATCCTGGACAACATCGGGCTGCCGGTGGGCGGCATCAACCTCGCATACACCGACTCGGCGACGATCGGAAGCGCGGACGCCGAGATCCTCATTTCACTGGATCCCGAGAACCACCGTCCCTCCGAGGAGTACAAGAAGCTGATCCGCCGCCAACTGACCGCGGAGTTTCCGGATGTGACCTTCTTCTTCCAGCCGGCTAACATAACGAACCAGATCCTGAACTTCGGGTTGCCCGCGCCGATCGACGTGCAGGTGATGGGCCGTGACAAGATGGCGGCCTACGAAGTGGCGAAGCAGATCGAGCGGCAGGTCGCTGCCATCCCGGGCGCGGTCGACGTCCACCTGCACCAGGTTATGGACTACCCCGAGCTTCGGGTGAACGTGGACCGCATTCGTGCTTCCCAGGTGGGCCTGACGCAGCGCGACGTGGCCAACAGCATGCTCATCTCGCTGAGCTCGAGCGGCCAGGTGGCTCCCAATTTCTGGCTGAACCCGGCGAACGGCGTGAGTTACTTCGTCAATGTGCAGACACCGCAGTACCGCATCGATTCATTTGACGAGCTCGCGCGAACTCCGATCGCCGCTCCGGCGGCGCGCGCGCCGCAGCTCTTGAGCAACCTCGCCACCTTCGAGCGCGGCAGCTCCATGGCGGTTGTGAACCACTACAACGTGCAACCTGTGTTCGACGTTTTTGCGAATGTGGAAGGCATGGACCTCGGGTCCGTTGCCCGCCGCGTGAACAAGATCCTTGCCGAATTCGAACGGAAACTGCCCCGGGGCATCTTCCTGGATGTGCGGGGCCAGATGGAGACGATGGAGTCGTCTTTCACCGGGCTCGGTCTCGGGCTGATCTTTGCCGTCATCCTTGTCTACCTGCTCATGGTCGTGAATTTCCAGTCGTGGCTCGACCCTTTCATCATCATGACGGCCTTGCCGGGCGCGCTTTCCGGAATCCTGTGGATGCTGTTCGTCACCCAGACAACGCTGAGCGTCCCCTCCCTCATGGGCGCGATCATGACCATCGGAGTCGCGACCGCGAACAGTATCCTGCTCGTAACGTTTGCCAACGATCAGCGGGCCCGGAACTACAATGCATATGATGCCGCGCTGTCGGCAGGTGTCACCCGCATGCGACCCGTTCTTATGACAGCGCTGGCCATGATCGTCGGCATGCTCCCGATGTCGTTGGGACTCGGTGAGGGCGGCGAACAGAATGCTCCACTGGCGCGTTCGGTGATCGGCGGGCTGCTGTTGGCCACGATCAGCACACTGTTTTTCGTGCCTGTCGTCTACAGTTACTTGCGGAAGCAGCCTCCGAAGAACTATGAGTTGGAACTCGAGCGTGAAGAGAGCGCCGGGCAGTCTTCAGAAAAGAGAATCTATGAGTGAAGGAAGTATGGTTTCCGGGGCGGGACCCTCGACTCCCGGGGAGGCGCAGGGATCGCCGCGCCCGCGGCGTTTCTCGCGGCGCAAACCGATCCTCGTGGGTGGCATCGTGGTCGTCGTCTTCGCCGTGCTGATCGTGATGGCAGTCCGTCCCCGGAAGCAGCGGGATCTGGAAGCATTGGAGGCCGTCGAGGCGACGAGCGCGGCGCCCACGGTCATCGTCGCGAAGGCGGAACGTGCGCCCGCTCGCGGGGCGCTGGTTTTGCCGGGAAACATACAGGCCATTACGGAAGCACCTATTTTTGCCCGATCGGAAGGATACCTGCAGAAACGCGTGGTCGACATCGGCGATCGGGTCGAAGCAGCGCAGTTGCTCGCCGTGGTGGAAGCACCCGAAGTGGACAAGCAGGTTCAGCAGGCCCAGGCGACGCTCTTGCGTGCCGAGGCAAGCCTGGCGCAGACAAGGGCCGCCCAGGAGCAATCCAGCACGCAGTTGAAGCTGGCCGAAGTCACGGCACAGCGCTGGAATACTCTGTTTACAAAGGGTGTTGTGTCCAGGCAGGAAGCAGACGAGAAACAGGCAGCCTACGACGCACGGCGCGCGGACAATGAGGCGGCGCGCGCGAACGTGACGGCAGCCGAAAGCGCGGTGGCCGCCAGTCGCGCCGACCTGCAGCGCCTCGATGACTTGAAAGGTTTCCAGCAGATCCGTGCGCCGTTCGCCGGTGTCATCACCGCACGCAACACCGACATCGGTGCGCTTATCAGGAGCGGCGCAAGCGACGGGCGCGAACTCTTCCGGCTGGCCCGCATCGACACGGTGCGCATCATGGTCAACGTGCCGCAGGCGAACATCCCCGCGATCAACGTAGGCGAAGCAGCAG
>JAFNAH010000542.1 GCA_017860075.1 Acidobacteriota bacterium
TGGCCCGTCCTTTCAGCGCGGGCGAGATTGAAAGCCCCGGTTTGTCCGCCACCGGGAACGAAGTTCAAGAAATCCTCCGGAGTTTGGCTCTGATTCTTTTGGCCCGAACAAATTTGTCGAGGATGTCCTGCAGGCCAGGTCGCGTCTGCTCCTGCAGCGAATACTGAACTCGTGTCGACGGTTTCCGGATCTTCAGGATCCGGCGCAGATCGATCGGTGTGCCGATGACGACCGCGTCACACGGGACCCGGTTGATGGTCTGTTCCAGGTCGCGAATCTGCTCCGGTCCATAACCCATTGCCGGCAGAAGGACCCCCGTGGCCGGGTACTTTTCAAACGTCGCGGCAATGGAGCGCACCGCGTACGGGCGAGGGTCTACTATATCGCGCGCGCCGAAAACCCTGGCCGCCAGGGTCCCGGCGCCATACTTCATGCCCCCGTGCGTGAGCGTGGGGCCGTCCTCGACGACCAGGACGCTTTTGCCCTCGATGACGGCGGGATCATCGACGGTGATCGGTGATGCGGCGCGAATGACCTGCGCCTTCGGATTTGCGCGCACAACTTCTTCGAAGACCGCCCGGATATTTTCTTCGGGCGCGCTATCGACTTTGTTGATGATGATGACGTCCGCCAGGCGGACGTTGGCCGCACCCGGGTAGTATGTCCGTTCATGTCCGGGGCGATGCGGATCGACTACGGTAATGGTGAGATCCGGCCGGTAAAAAGCAGTGTCATTATTGCCGCCATCCCAGACGATGACGTCCGCCTCGCGCTCCGCGCGGCGCAGGATGGCGGCATAGTCCACCCCCGCGTACACCACTCCCCCTTCAACGATGTGCGGCTCGTATTCTTCCATCTCCTCCACGGTGCACTGGTGTTTCGTGAGGTCGTCGAGCGTCGCGTATCGCTGGACCGCCTGTTCTGTCAGGTTCCCGTAAGGCATCGGGTGCCGGACCGCGACGACGCTCAGCCCGAGGCTTCTGAGATACGAGCACACCTTCCTGGACGTCTGGCTTTTGCCGGAGCCTGTACGAACAGCCACTACGGCGACGACGGGCACTTTTGCCGGAATCATCGTTTCGTCTGCGCCAAGCAGGACAAAGCGCGCCCCGCAGGCATTGACCAGCGCCGCGCGCTCCATCACGTACTGGTTCGAGACGTCGGAATACGAGAACACGACTTCCTGCACTTTGTGCCTGGCGATCAGCCGGGGGAGTTCCTGTTCCGGGAAAATGCGGATCCCTTGCGGGTAGAGTGCGCCGGCGAGCGTTGCCGGGTATTTGCGCCCGTCGATGTTGGGGATCTGGGTCGCGGTGAAGGCGACGACCTCATGCCGCCTGCTGCGGCGGTAGACCGTGTTGAAGTTGTGAAAATCCCTTCCTGCCGCTCCCATAATCACGACGCGTGTGCGAGACATAATGCGCTCCTGTGTGTGCCTGTCCATGTTTGTCACGGGCGTTCCGCTCTTTCGTCCTTTAGGATTTGTGTTCCCGCTTTCCCTTCCAGCGCTTCAAGCAGATGGTCGTGGTCCGTGATAACCACCAGGTTTCCCCCGAGTTCGAGATATTTTACCGCTGCGGTGATTTTGGGTCCCATGCTCCCCGGCGGGAATTGGCCCTCTTCCAGGTATCGACGGCACTGGCTGACTGTGAGACGGTCCACGGGTTTCTGCGACGCCTTCCCGAAGTTCAGGTAGACGCGGTCCACATCCGTGGCTATGGCAAAGACATCCGCGTCGAGCTGGCGCGCCAGGATCGCCGACGTGTGGTCCTTGTCGATGACCGCCTCAACTCCTTTAGTGATGTCGTGATCGTTGAACACGGGCACGCCTCCGCCCCCGGCCGCGATGACTACGAAGTTGCGATCGACGCAGGCCTTTATGGCGTCCAGTTCGACGATGGCGACCGGCTCGGGGGACGGGACCACTCTCCGGAAGCCGTGCGCGGGATCTTCCACGATGACCCAGTCGAGCAGGTCACTGTAGCGCTCGGCGGCTTCTTTCTGATAGGAAGGCCCGATAGGCTTTGTCGGGTGCCGGAAGGCCGGGTCCCGGGAGTCAACCAGCACCTGCGTGATCAGCGAAACCACCGGAGTATTCAGCCCCTGCGCCTGCATCATTTGCCACATGGCATACTGCAGCACGTAGCCCACTTCGCCCTGAGTCGATGCGACGCAGCAGTCGAGAGGAAGCCGATAGGCGTGAGCCGCGGCCATCTCCGAGCGGACGAGCTGCGCGCCGACCTGCGGGCCGTTGCCATGCGTCAGGACCACGCGGTAGCCGGCGCGGATGAGGCGGACGACCGCAGCCGCCGTCTCCACGGCATTTTCGAATTGTTCCTGCGCCGTCCCCTTCTGTCCCCCGCGGATCAGCGCGTTCCCTCCGACGGCAACCAGGACCAGTTTGGACATAATCTTCTCCGCATAGACCGGCCGGGCGTTGGAGCCGCGTGTCATAAGGAGGCTAGGCCCGCATTCCGAATATTTTATACTCCATCCGGCCTGCGGCTGGAAGCACCGAATCCTCCGTCCA
>JAFNAH010000543.1 GCA_017860075.1 Acidobacteriota bacterium
TTCTCATGACCACTTGGGTTCGCTGTCGTTCATTCCCATGCCTGATCAGGGTGAGCTGGAACGATACTCCGAGCGCGTGGAGAAGAACAACAGCATGCCGCAGCTGATCGAGCGCCTCGCGGCCGAACCTCGCAATGTCGCTCCCCGACCCGTCCCGGAACGAAGCGGGGAGCCCTCGATGTTCAAACACGTGCTCTACATCATCAAGGAGAATCGAACCTACGACCAGGTTTTCGGCGACATGCCGCAGGGTGATGGGGAACCTTCCCTGGTTCATTTCGGACGCGATGTCACTCCCAACCATCACGCCCTGGCCGAGCAATTTGTTCTGCTGGACAACTTCTATTGCAGCGGCGTGCTGAGTGCAGACGGACACCAGTGGAGCACGGAAGCCTACGTCACGGATTACCTCGAGAAGAGCTTCGGCGGCTTCAACCGGAGCTATCCGTACGAGGGAGACGATCCGATGGCGTTTGCATCGTCGGGATTCATCTGGGACAAGGTGCTGCAGAAGGGGCTGTCGTTTCGCGATTACGGCGAGTTTGTCCAGGCCCGGATCGAGCCTCGGAGAGCGACCTGGAGCGATGTGTGGCAGGACTACGTGCAGGGGACGCAGAAGATCAAGGTGCGTGCCACGAGTGAAGTGGAACGCCTGCGGCCCTACCTGGCGCCGACTTTCATCGGCTTCCCGAGCACGGTGCCGGACGTCTATCGAGCACGGGAGTTCCTCAAGGAGCTCGCGGAGTTCAACTCGAAGGGGAACCTCCCGAATTTCATGATCATGCTCCTGCCCAACGATCATACCAGCGGCACCCGCCCCGGCTTTCCGACGCCGCGCGCCATGGTTGCGGACAACGACCTGGCGCTGGGCAGGATCGTGGAGGCGGTCAGCAAATCACGCTTCTGGCCGGAGACCGTGATCTTCGTGACCGAAGACGATCCCCAGGCCGGTCTCGACCATGTCGACGGGCATCGCACCGTGGGACTGGTGATCAGCCCATACACCAGGCGCGGCGAGGTCATACATTCCAACTACAATCAGGTGAGCATGGTTCGCACGATGGAGCTTATCCTGGGACTTCCGCACATGAACCAGCTGGACCTGATCGCCGAACCCATGGCGGACTGCTTTCAGGAGAAGGCCGACCTGCGTCCCTTCACGGCGCTGCCGAACAATATCCCGCTGGACGAGATGAATCCGCCGCTCAAGGCAGTTGAGGGAGCCAGGCTCTACTGGGCACAAAAGTCGATGGAGCTGGACCTCGAAGACGTCGACCGCGCGGACGAGGATACCCTGAACCGGATACTCTGGCACTCGGTCAAAGGCTACGACACCCCGTATCCTCGTTAGAGGCCCTGACCGCAGATCTCTTCAATCTGGCGCCTTGCAGGTACCGCCTGCACCAGGCGAATGGTGTTGCCGATGGATCGGGTTTCGCCGCGAAAGCAACCCTGCGGCAGCTTAATTGGTCAGAGTGAAGGTGTACATCTTGCCCATCGAGAGGGAGGTCATCCCGCCTGAACCGCCCGCGGCGCCCAGATAAATGAAACCATACTCTCCCGGCCCCAGGCTTTCAGGCAAGGTTACCGAGTAGAGGCGGCTGCCGATCTTCTTACCTTCGAACTCGACCATATCCCGCATCGCACCACCCTTCTGGTTGAATACGCCGCCGGTCATCGTACGAAATTCGCGGTAGTCCTCCTTTGCTCTCAGCCGGATCAGCTGATATTCGGTGATAGCAACCCCTTCCGGCATATAGATCGCGAACTCGGCCGGCCTGCCCACCGAGGTTCGGCTGTGGGGACCCGTGATATTCCCGTTGACGTCCTTCTTCACCACTCCGAGGCTCGCGAGATTCTTGACGGCGCCACCGGTCTTCCAGTTGACGACCTCGGGCAGAACCTCGATCCATTGGCTGGCCTTCCGGTAATACACACCCACCTCGATGACCGTGGGCTGTGGAGCCTGGGCCGCCGCCGGTGATGACGCGACACCGATCGAGGGGGCCATGGGGGCGGCACCCTTGGCTACGATAGCGGCGATGATCTTGTCGGAAACCCCCGCTTGCTTGAGAGCGATCACGTCGTCCGCACCCAATGAGTAATTGCCCGGTTGGTTGTTTACCATCCCGACAATCAGGTCCTCCGAAAGACCGGCCTTGACCAGCTTCACGATCGCTTCGTTGTTCAGAGCCTGCTGGGCGGTTGCGAGGGCAGGCAGGGAAAGAAGCACGGCCACGCAGAAAAACAGCATCATGGATCGTTTCATGGCACACCCTCGACTTGGGAACAGGTACAGGCGTAAACGGAGAGCGAACCTGAGGCACTTGCTGGCATCCGTGGCGACGCCGGCGTGTGAAGCTTCATTGTCACCCTCGCTTCGTCGCCGCATCATGCATCCCCGGCAAGTCGAAGTCAAGTAAGTGGGGCCCCTCTCAGCCGTCTCGGAACTGAAAGCACATGAGGGTTGTGGATTGGCAGATTCGCACAGGTTATCGCCGGGTTGGATGCAGGTCGGGAGGAGGCGGGT
>JAFNAH010000544.1 GCA_017860075.1 Acidobacteriota bacterium
GGCGCTTTGTACGACATCGGCTTCGACCGGCCGGAGACGCATGCGATCCGCAAGGACGGGAGGATGTACTACAGCTATTTTGCGCCCGAGTTTCAGGGACGGGTCGAACTGCGGGGCCTGGAGCGGCGACGGTATCAGGTTGTAGACTATGAATCCGGAAGGGAGTACGGCGGAGTTCAGGGCCCGGCTGCCACGTTGGATGTAACCTTCAAGCACCACCTGCTGCTCGAAGCCCGTCCCATTGGGGACTGAAGACGACAGCAATAGAAATGGTCTGACAGAGGAATTTACAAAGTAGCTACCGCTAGCTACAATCCTTTCCATGAAGGAGATCAGAACTGTCGGCGTAAAGGATCTGAAAAACAAGCTCAGTGCCTATCTGCGGGAGGTGCGCTCCGGGGTCAGAGTCCTGGTGTCAGATCGCGATACTGTCGTGGCTGAGCTGCATGAACCTTACCTCGATGGCTCGGCAACGGCATCCCTCAACCCGCCACTCTCCGATTGGGCAAGATCTCGAGCGGTTCGGATTCCCTCATCAGAAAAACGGGCACTGCCTGTATCTCCTGTCCGCAAACCGGATGGGACGTCGCTCAAGCTCCTGGACGAGGACAGGGGGGGGACGGGGTCGTGAGCTCCCTTTACGCAGAAAGTTCGGCCGTTCTGGCGTGGCTGCTCGGGGAATCGGGCGCGAGCGAGGTCGTGAGACGGATCAACGAGGCGGACACGGTTGTTACATCCGTTCTGACCCTCCTTGAGATTGAGCGAGCCATGATTCGGGCTGAGAGGCAGAGCCTCCTCACCCCGGGCGAATGCCAGAAGCTTAGAGGGATGTTTGCAAGGGCAGCCGGATGCTGGATATTGATGGAAGCATCCGAGGACGTTCGCGCGGGAGCGGGCCGTGTATTCCCGGTGGAACCTGTGCGGACGCTCGATGCGCTGCACCTCGCGACGGCCCTGCTGTTCATGCAGGCATTCCCTGACTTGCAGATGCTGACATTTGACCAGGGGATTGGCTGACGTGATCGAACGTGCCGTCTTGCCCCGGCACGGGTCGGCCCAGGCCCTACAGCAGGAGGGACCATGGAAGAGACAGTGGCATTCGTGATGGCGGGCGGCCAGGGAGAGCGTCTCCGGCCGCTCACCGACGTGCGTGCCAAGCCGGCAGTCCCCTTCGGGGGAATCTTCCGGATCATTGACATCACGCTCTCAAACTGTGTCAACTCCGGGGTTCGGCGGATCTATGTGCTCACGCAGTACAAGTCGTACTCCCTGTCAAACCACCTCAAGACGGGATGGAATATTCTCAGCCGCCGCTTCGACCAGTTCATCGACGAGGTGCCGGCCCAGCAACAGCTCGGCGGCAACTGGTACCAGGGGACGGCAGACGCCATTCGCCAGAACATGAACTTCGTGGAGCAGAAGCAGCCTCGGTTCGTACTCGTACTGTCGGGTGATCACATCTACAAGATGGACTACAGGCTGCTCCGGAGTTACCACAACGACAAGGGAGCCGGCCTGACGGTTGCATGTGTGCGGGTGCCGTCGCACGAGGCGAAAGAGAATCTCGGGGTGATGGAGGTGGATTCCGACGGACGCATTATCGGGTTCGAAGAGAAGCCGAAGGAGCCCAGGACGATCCCCGGTACGACCGACTGCCTGGCGTCGATGGGCATTTACCTCTTCAACGCCGACTTCCTCCGGATGTCGTTGGACAACGACCTGCCCGACTTTGGCAAGGACATCATCCCCCTTCTCATCCAGCACGGGATGGCAGTGTACGCCTACGATTTCACCAGCCGCAACAGGTTCCCGGAGTGGGAGTACATCACACGCGAGGGTGTGAGGAAGAAGGAACTGGCGCCGGTTGCCAGCGACTGCGACTATTGGCGTGACGTCGGGACACTCGAGCAGTACTGGCAGGCCAACCTCGACCTGGTGCGCCCCGCGCCGAGATTCAACGTTTACGCTGAGCGCTTTGCGCTCTTCTCCGCCCCGCACCACTTTCCCCCGGCCAAATTCGTCCACGATATCCCGGGTCAAACGGGTACGGCAGTCAACTCCATCGTCGCCGACGGGGTGATCGTAAGCGGGGCGACTGTCCGCAACTCCGTGCTGGGCTGCGGGATATACCTCCACATCCAGGCCATTGTGGAGAGCTCGGTTCTCTTCGGCGGGTCGTTGCGCGGCGGGATCATCACAGAGACCGACATCGGCCGCTACTGCCGCGTCCGTAACGCCATCATCGACAAGAATGTGCGTTTGTCGGACGGCACGGTGATCGGCTTCGACCGCGCCGAGGACGAGCGCCGCGGCCTCAAGACCGTACCCATCGCCGGCGGAAGCGACCACGTCGTGGTGGTCCCGAAGGATTCTGCCATGTAGCGCCATTGGGGGCTGAAGACGCTATAGGACGGGACGCGCCCGATGGGCGTACTATAATTGCCGTATGAAATGCTCGCGTCGCAACCTGCTCGCCCCCATATCCATCCTGTTTGCCTCCATGCTGACGGGGGTGTTTTCTGCGCCGCCTGGACGGTCGACGGGAACGCCCGCACCGGTGGTTCTCGCATCGACCGCGGCCGACAAGCCTTCCGGCGTGACATTCGTCGACATCGCCAGGGAAGCCGGGTTGAAGTCTCCGAACGTCTGGGGGGGTATCAACAAGAAGAAGTATATCGTGGAGGCGAAAGGCAGCGGCGTCGCCTTCTTCGACTACGACAACGACGGGTGGATCGACATCTACCTCTCGAACGGTGTCCGCTTCGAAGAGACCTATACACCGGACAACGCGCCAATCCAGCACCTTTACCGCAACAACGGAAACGGCACGTTCACGGACGTCACAGTGAAGGCTGGGCTAGCCCGCACGGGCTGGGGAACGGGTGTCTCCGTCGGTGATTATGATAACGACGGCTGGGACGATCTCTTCTGCAGTTACTGGGGCCACAATATCCTGTGGCACAACAACGGTGACGGGACCTTCACGGATGTCACTAAGAAGGCCGGCCTCTGGGAAGAACGAGTGCGCTGGGGTACCGGCAGCACCTTTCTCGACTATGATCGCGACGGTTTTCTCGACCTGTTTGTCGCAAATTACATCGAGCTCGACCTCAAAAAGGTACCCATGCCCGGCCAGGCGGGTACCTGCCAGTGGAAGGGGATCCCCGTCATGTGCGGCCCGCATGGCCTGCCCGGCGGGGTGAACATCCTCTACCACAACAACGGCGATGGGACCTTCGCGGATGTTTCGCACAAGGCGGGCGTTCTGAAACCCGGCCCGCGTTACTCCATCACCGCCGTCTCCTACGATTTTGACAATGACGGCTGGCCCGACATCTACGTTGCCGTGGATTCTGAGCCCAGCATCCTCTTCCACAACAACCACGACGGGACCTTTTCCGACATAGC
>JAFNAH010000545.1 GCA_017860075.1 Acidobacteriota bacterium
GTATTGCATGTCAAGGCCGACCCAACGGATGTCGGCACCTAACCGCTTTACTTCATTTTCATCCGTGGGGGCACTCTGCCGGCTCACCTTCCCAGCCATGTCGTAGACCGCCGTCAATTGGGCCGACGGCATAATCAGGTGTTCGTGCTCCGGACCGATGTCCTGAGCGAGAAGGATCCTGCCCTGCAGCGGCTTCCCAGCCTTCTCAAACGTCGCGGAATACTCCGCGAGGTAGTTGGTCTGCGAGAACCGGTATTGCTTCGTGACCAGAAGATCACCGCGTCTCAGCGTCAGCGCGATCGTCACCGGGGGTGAGAGCGCGGCGCCAGGGGCGCCCCCGCCCTCCACGATTTCCACGGCGTATGGCTCACCGTTGGCCGCCCGCATCAAGGCCGCGTCGTCCAGAACCAGCGATCCCGGGTAGGGCCTCGTCTCAGCGCTGTGCCCGTCTGCCACCATTTCGAACGGTTCGCCCTTGGCCGACTTGTATTTCTTCAGCTGCCAACGGGTAATCAGTCCGCCCCGATTGTCCAGAACGGCGCGGTACAGGCCGCAATCGATCACCAGCTGCTGCGCACCGGCTTGTGTATCGCCGACGGCGGCCGCAGCTTCTACCTGCGGCGCTACTTGTGCCGGTTCCTGCTCCGGCGCAGCCGCCGGCGCAGAAGGGGATTTCGCAGGCGGAACGACAGCCGCCGGGCGCGGTCGGCCCCTGCTGCCCAGCTTTTGCTCCTCGTAATAACGGAACCCAAATAGAATCAGCAGGGAGAGGGCAACGGCAAGAAGTACGCGTTTTTCCATGGCAGAAAACGGCTCACTCTAGGGCACCGGGTCCACGCCCCCGGCACTGAAGGGATGGCAGCGCAGGAGGCGCTTCGTGCCCAGATATAACCCTCTGATCAGTCCTCTTTTTTCGATGGCCTCGTACATGTATACCGAACAGGTCGGCTCAAATCGGCACATCGGAGGCAGCAGCGGCGAAACGTACCGCTTGTATCCGCGCAGCAGTGCGAGCATTAAAGCTTTCACTCCTGCCCTTCCGGCGCGAGGACTCGCCCGCGGGCAGCTCTAGGCACCCGCTCCACTCTCTCCCCGGCAGGCCTTCATCGCTGCAGCAACAAAATCGTCTCGCAGCACGCCGTATCCGGCCCCGGCGCAGCCCTGCCTCGCATTCAGGATAAAATCAAAACTATCAGGGATTTCAGCGTGCGACCTGCGGAAAACCTCACGGAACAGGCGTTTGACCCGGTTCCGGACCACGGCGTTCCCGACTTTTCGCGAGACCGTGATACCAAGTCGATGGTGGCCAAGTCCGTTCTGTCTGCTGAAGAGCACAAACCGCCGCGTCTGTGTCCTCCGCCCCTCACTGTATATGGAACGATACTCGGACCCCCGCACAATTCGGAGGTGCCGCGGAAACCGTTCCGGATGAGAGTTATCCACTCACTGTCAGCCTTTTGCGACCCTTGGCTCTGCGGCGTTTCAGCACCAGGCGCCCGCCCTTCGTCGCCATGCGGGCCTTGAAGCCGTGTGTCTTCTTACGCCTGCTGTTATTGGGCTGGAATGTCCTCTTTGGCACGTGCGTCTCCGGCAGAAATATTCAAAACCAGAAATGATATGGACCCCCGCCCCGAAATGCAAGATCCAATTCCCTGACGTCTTCTATTCAAAGACACGTGAGAAGATCGCGTCCACGTTCCGAAGCTGGAGCTCGGGATTCACGACTGAGCGTATCTCTTCCCCGGTCAAAACCCTGGTAATGTCCGGATCCTCAAGAAGTACCTGCAGAAAATCCTTGTCCTCGTTCCAGACTCGCATCGAGCACCGCTGAACCCAGACATAGGCCTCCTCGCGGAGGACTCCCTTCCTGGTAATGTCGAGAAGAAGCTGGCCCGAGTAGGCCAGGCCCCGCGTCAGCTCCATGTTCTTCAACATCCGCTCCGGATATACCACCAGGCCTCCGACGATGTAGGTCATGGTCCGCAGCATGTAGCACAGGAGGCCTGTCGCGTCGGGCAGTATCACGCGCTCGGCCGACGAATGGGAAATGTCACGCTCGTGCCAGAGCGCTCCGTCCTCCAGCGCCGTGGTCGCATAACCACGGAGAACCCGGGACAGTCCGCAAACCTGTTCGCTTTTTACCGGATTCCGTTTGTGCGGCATGGCCGACGATCCCTTCTGGCCGGCTGCAAAAGGTTCCTCGGCCTCCCTCACCTCGGTGCGCTGGAGATGGCGGATCTCCGTCGCGAACTTTTCGAGCGAAGATCCGACGATGGCAATCGTGCTCACGTATTCGGCGTGACGGTCGCGCTGGAGTGTCTGGGTGGAAATTCGGGCGGCCTTGATTCCCAGCCGCTCGCATACCCTCGCCTCGACATCGGGGTCCAGGTGGGCGAAGGTCCCCACCGCCCCGGATATCTTCCCCACATTCACCGCCTCAGCAGCCCGCTTCATCCTTTCCCGGTTGCGGCGCATCTCGTCATACCATACGGCGAGCTTGAGGCCGAACGTCGTCACCTCCGCATGA
>JAFNAH010000546.1 GCA_017860075.1 Acidobacteriota bacterium
CTGCGACCCCCAGACGCTCGCCAGGGATCTGGCTGCGCTCTGCGGGCATGGTTACAGCATCGATTTCGTCGAAGGACTTGACCTTTTCCCGCAGACCTATCACTTCGAAACGGTCGTCCGACTCCGGCGTGGGTGACGCGGGCCGGTTCGACCGCACCGGCAGTACCCATGCTCGAACGCCTGAGGGAGATGCCCTTTGCGGTCCTTACACCCTTCCTCGCTGCGGGGATCGTGCTCTCGAGGGTCGCCCGCAACTGTTCATTCGGACTGCTTGCTGCGGGCATAGCGTTCCTGGTTGCAGCATCTGCCACTGCGTTTGTCCGAAATCGCGCGCACGTCTCAGCCTGGATATCATGTCCGGTCATTGTCTTGTGCGGCCTGGTGACCGCGCTTTCTGGCGATCCCGGTTCTACACTCAGGCCGATCCCATACCTCCTCTCGCACAACATTTTCCCCTTGGGTCAGCCCATCCAATTCGAGGCGTGCCTGACGGAGGAGGAGCGTAGATATGAAGACGAGATCCTGCTTACCGTCGAACTCCGAGGGTACAGATATCACAACCGGTGGCAGGCGTGCCGCGGAGGCGCCTACCTGCGGATGCCTGCAACAGGGATCACGGATTCGGAGCCTGTTCTCGAGTTGAGGCCTGGAGACAGGGTGAGCGGGTTGGCGACCTGGCAGGTGCCTCGAGGCTTCTCGAATCCCGGGGCACAGGACCGCGCCGGCTTGTCTCGCCTGCGCGGCATACATGTCGTGGGCAGGGTGAGGTCTCCACGCATTCTGGAATCGATTTCCGGCGACTGTGGAAATCTCCTGGGAGGTGCCGTCTCCTCTATACGCGGCCGCCTGCGCGAGGCTCTGGGACAACTTCGAGCTGAACACAAAGAACGGCAGGCAGCAATCCTTTCAAGTATCGTGCTTGGAGACGCTACGGGGCTCGATCCCGAAACCCGGGATGCCTTTCAGAACTCGGGCACCTACCACGTGCTCGTTGTCTCGGGGCTCCATGTCGTCTGGATTGCGTGGGTCCTGCTCCATGCATTGAAGCGGTTGCGTGTGCCGGACGGGGTGTGCCGCATACTGATCGTGCTGGGCATAGTCGGCTACACCGCCGTGGTCGGCAACCAGACCAGCATATCGCGCGCGCTCTGGACCTATGCCCTGTATGCGCTCGGAGAGATGATCTTCCGCCGTGGGCACCCGGCCAACGTCGCATTGGCCTCAGCATTTCTGCTTCTGGTACTTCGCCCTCACTGGCTGCTTGACACCGGATTTCAGCTTTCCTTTCTTTCAGTTCTGGCGATCACGCTTACAGGCGTTCCGGTAGAGGAGGAAGTGCTGAGGCCGCTCTTGAACCCCTCGGCTTACGCGGGCCGCAGCGATCATCGAGTGTTCTACCCTGGATCGGTCGGCCGCCTGGGCCGGCGCGTGCTGACCGAGGGAGAACTCCTGACCCGCCAGCTGGGTGCTGGCAGCCATCCTGACCCTGTTCGTGTCCGGAGTGTTCGCGACCCGTCGACGCTGGCTGCCCTGTCTCTGCACCTGCGCAATCCTGGCCGCGCTCGTCCTGGCACCTCCGCCCCCAAGGTGGTTGCGGTTTCCCGGCGATGGTGGGCGGGCCGGATCGCAGGGGATGCCGTCATCCGGCATTCTCCACCTCACGTTCCTCGATGTCGGGCAGGGGGACAGCACCGTCATCCGGTTCCCGGACACACGCGTCTGGGTGGTGGATGGAGGGGGGACCTGGGCCTCGGCGTCGGAAGAAACGAAGGCACCGAGGTTCGACATCGGGGAGGCAGTGGTCAGCAAGTACCTTTGGTACCTGTGGGTGCGCAGGCTGGATCGCATCATCCTCTCTCATCCGCACCAGGACCACGGCGGCGGACTGCCGGCGCTGCTCAGGAATTTCGCTGTCGGAGAGTTCTCCTGCGGAGATACCGGGAACGACCCGATCCTGGCACGGATCAAGGCAGCCGCAGACAGCCGGGGTGTGCCGGCGCACCGCATCGCCTCAGGTCACAACCGGGATGAAGGAGCCGTACATGTCGCCGTGCTTGCTCCGCCCGACGGCAGCGAGGCCTATGCGGCCAATGACAGATCTGTCGTTTTGCACCTTACATATGGCCGCTTTTCCGCCCTGCTTCCGGGCGACGTCGAGCGAAGGATGGAAGGGGAGCTTGTTTCGTCGTGGCATGACGCTCTGCGGAGCGACCTCATCAAGGTTGCGCACCACGGCAGCGCCTCGTCGACAACTGATGCTTTCCTGAGCAGGGTGCGCCCACGCTGGGCGGTCATCTCGGCTGCCCGCAACAATCCGTTCGGGAATCCTGCGCCGGCAGTAGTCCTGCGCCTGGCGCGACGCGGGGCTCTGCCGTTGCTGACCATGGACCACGGCGCCGTCACGCTCGAAACGGACGGGCTCAGGTACGTTCTGACCAGCTATGTCGGCGGTGTCTTGGCAAGCGGGATCCTCCCGCCACTGAAGCGCTGACGGTGCAGACGACCGTGGATCTCGCCCTCCCTCCTGCCGCACTCACGGTCGCGCGATGAGCGCAAGTCCACCTCGGGGTCTAAGTCCGGGGCCAAGTCCAGGGCCAAGTCGAAGTCCAAGTGGAAGAAAGCGATTGATATCGGGACAGGCGGCGGACATGATATGAAGCCTTATCCAGGAGGCCAGTATGAAAAACCGCTCGCTGAACCGGGCATGCAAGATTGCCTTCGCGTTCCTGTTCATGTGGCAATTCACATCCCTGGTCCGGGGCCAGGAGAAAAAGCCTGTGAACGTCATCGTATTCGGGGCGCACCCCGACGATTGCGACGAAGTGGCCGGGGGAACCGCAGCCAAGTGGGTTGCGGCCGGCTGCAGAGTCCGATTCGTCTCCGTGACCAACGGTGACGCCGGACATCAGAGTGAAGGCGGAGGCGCGCTGGCAAGGCGCCGGCGCGCAGAAGCTCTCGAGTCCGGACGCAGGGCCGGGGTTGACTACGTCGTGCTCGACAACCATGACGGCGAGCTCATGCCCACCCTGCAGGTCCGCGAGCAGATCATCCGACAGATCCGGCAGTGGAACGCCGATCTGGTTCTCGGCCCGCGCCCGAATGACTACCATCCCGATCACCGGTACACCGGGATCTCGATGCAGGATGCCGCCTTCATGGTCACCGTCCCGAACGTCTGTCCCGACACCCCCGCGCTGCGGAAGAATCCCGTCTTCATGTATGTCCAGGACGGTTTCCAGAAGCCCAATCCCTTCCGGCCGGACGTTGCAGTCGCGATCGACGACGTGATCGAAAAGAAGTTCGACATGATGGACGCCCACGTCTCCCAGTTCTACGAGTGGCTACCCTGGCACGAGGGCATGCTGGACAAGGTACCGAAGGATCCGGCCGCGCGGAAACAGATGCTCAAAGAGGTGTGGACCTGGGACGCGACTCCCGCGGTGCGCGCTGCGCTCGTCAAGTGGTACGGAACTGAAGCGGCGCAGAGGATCAGGTACGCGGAGGCATTCGAGATCTGCGAGTACGGGAGCCAGCCGGGTGGGGCCGAGTTGCATCGGCTTTTCCCTTTCCTGCCGGCAAAATGAGTCGCTCCAAGAGCCGCAGGCGGCAGGCCTGGCTGCCGCCCGCCTGGTAATGCCTAAACGGAGGGGGTGGAAAGCACCGCACGCATATACTGCGCGCGCTCGAAGGCGTTGGGGTCCGCACAGTACTTCTGGCTCATGCTCCCCTGCAGTTGGCGCACGGACTCGTAGTCGTGCTCTTCCATCCATTCGCAC
>JAFNAH010000070.1 GCA_017860075.1 Acidobacteriota bacterium
CCGCGCACCTGCCATAGCCAATCTGCGCAATACCACCCGGTGTTCCCGCCGATCCGCTCCAGGACCTGGAACACAACATCGGGAGGAACCGCGACGCGCACCACCCGCGTGTCGATAATCCGCGTGCCCGTATGGATTGCCCCACGGCCGGGGCGAACCTTCCGCCGCTCGAGGAGTCTCGGCCACGACGCGGAGCTGAATTCCAGGTCTTCGTCGTTGAGCGCTTTGGCAACCGCGGCGTGCAGCCCCAGAGGCCGGATATCGGCAAGAACCTGGTCCGGCGGTTCGCGCACGACGGTCGGGTTCTGCAGTCCGTCCACGAGCTTTCGCCCGACCCTCGAATAATAGGGCGTCACCAGCGCCAGCCACAGGCTGGAAAGCCTCGGGGTCAGTAAGGGAACAGGGATCATCAACCTGCGAAGGCCGCGCTGCCGCGCATATTCCCTCATCAGGTCCCCGTACGAGCTGACATCATTTCCCCCGATCTCATAGATGCGGTTTCCATCAGCTTCGATCTTTAAACCGGCCATGAGATACAGGATCAGATCTGAAATCGCGATCGGCTGGGTCGGCGTCGCGACCCATCTCGGCGTCACCATGACCGGAAGGCGCTCCACCAGAGATCGGATCATCTCGAAGGAAAAGCCGCCGCAGCCGACAACAATGGAGGACCGGAATTCCAGGGTTTGAATGCCGGAGGAGCGGAGGATTTCGCCGACCTCATGCCGGCTGCGCAGGTGCGCGGAGAGCCGGCTCGAACTCTCACCGAGGCCGCCGAGATATATGATTCGCCGCACACCCGACGCCCGCGCCGCGGCGGCGAAGTTCATGGCTGCCAGGCGGTCCTCCTGCTCGAACTCACGCGGCGACGACATGGAGTGGACGAGGTAGAATGCAGTGTCAACACCCTGCAGGGCCGGTCGCAGCGAGGATGCTTCCAGCACGTCGCCGGCTACGATTTCGGTCCCGGGGGCCAGCTGGCCCTGAAGCATTCCCGGACGGCGAACCATGCAACGCACGTGCCATCCTTCAGACTCGAGGGCGTGCAGCAGCGCCCTGCCGACATAGCCGGAGGCGCCGGTCAGGAGTATGACGCGATCCGCCCCGTTCATGCGTCGATTCGCTCGCGCACGGCCGACAGGGCCTTCGGGAAGTCGGGGGACTTCCCGGCCAGCAGCTCGACGATGGCCGCTTCGAGCGCATCTTCCGCCGCGCGCAGCAGAGCCTGCTCGTGACCAGCCGCCATCGCGGCGCCGACAATCTGATCCCGGAGGCCTTCTGCCCCGGACTCCCGCTCGGCCGTCGCATAGGATTCAATAACATGCCCGATGGTCGTCTGCGTCGCCGCCATCAGGCGCGGCAGCAGCGTGATGCCTGCGTGGTTGATCACATGATTGACGGCGCAGGTTGCAATGATCTCCCGACGCAGCACATGGTCCTGGAAGTAGTCCACGTAGCGTTCGCGCAGCAGGCGCGGGAAGTAGCCGTCCAGGAAGGGGCGCGCCGAAGGGCTTTCAGGGAAATCGGTCTGCAGCAGAGCGTCGAATGCATGCATCTTGCTGCAACCGAGGAGCACACAGAGCAGCGGCCGCGGGAGACCGCGACCCGCCTGCCGCATCTCCAGCAATTCCGCGCGCCGTGGGATGCTCTCGTCCGCCCGGTTCAGGATGCCCGAAGATACCATCTGGTCCACCAGGTCGGCAAACGATTCATAGCGATCCGCGCTCCTCATCTCATCGAGCGTCAGCGCCAGCGCCTGGTAGTGATTGTCGGCAAGTACGAGCTCCGCAACCTCTTCGGTCATCTCCGCGAGGATCGCGTTCCTTTCGTCCTTCCCGCGGATGATCTTCCGCTTCGTGAGCATGTCGAGCAGAATCTTGATATTCACTTCGTGATCCGACATGTCCACCCCGCCGGAGTTGTCCACCGCATCGGTGTTGATCAGTCCGCCGTGGAGCCAGTATTCGATCCTCGCTTTCTGCGTGAACCCGAGGTTCCCTCCCTCGCCCACGACCCGGGCCCGGACTTCCGCGGCATTTACCCTTACCCGGTCGTTCGTGCGATCACCGACGCTGGCGTGTTCTTCCGAGGACGCCTTCACGTATGTCCCGATCCCCCCGTTGTAGAGGAGATCCACGCGGGCAGTCAGGATGCGCCGGATCATTTCCTCGCCGCTGACGCTCTCACCCTCCATCCCGAACAGCTCGCGCATTTCGGGCGTCACCGGTATGGCCTTCGCCGAACGGTCGTGGATGCCCCCTCCCTTGCTGATCAGCGCCGTGTTGTAGTCGCGCCAGTTCGACCTGGGGAGCATGAACATGCGCTGGCGCTCGAGGAAGCTCTTCTCCGGGTCGGGACTGGGATCGATGAAGATGTGCAGGTGATTGAACGCAGCGACAAGCTTGATGGACCGGCTCAGGAGTACTCCGTTGCCGAAAACATCGCCGGACATGTCGCCGATGCCCGACACCGTGATGGGATCCTTCTGCACGTCGATGCCGAGATTGCGGAAGTGGTGCCTCACGCACTCCCACGTCCCGCGGGCCGTAATGCCGACCTTCTTGTGATCGTACCCGACGCTTCCGCCCGACGCGAACGCGTCGCCGAGCCAGAAACCGTACTGGCCGGAGACGCTGTTGGCCGTGTCCGAAAGATGGGCCGTGCCCTTGTCGGCCGCCACCACCAGGTAGGGATCATCCCCGTCATGCCGCACCACATCGGGCGGGTGAAGGACCTTGCCGTCCACGATATTATCGGTTACGTCGAGGAGCCCGGAGACGAACTCCCTGTACCGTTCGACAAGGTATGCATCCAGGGCGGGCCGAGCGGGCAGCTCCCCCTTGAGCACGAACCCGCCTTTGGACCCGACCGGTACAATAACCGAGTTCTTGACCATCTGGGTCTTCATCAGGCCGAGCACTTCGGTGCGGAAATCATCGTGGCGGTCGCTCCAGCGGATCCCGCCCCTCGCCACGCGTCCGCCGCGCAGGTGGATCCCCTCGAGCAGTCGGGAGTGCACGTAGATCTCGACCATGGGACGCGGAGAGGGCGCCCCCTCCAGCTTGCGGCTGTCCACCTTGATCGAAAACACGGGCCGCTCCGGCCGCTGGTAGTAGTTTGTGCGCAGGGCCGAGGCCGCAAGGTTGTGAAGCGCGCGCAGGACCTCATCCTCGGCAAGATTGCGCACCGTTTCCAGCGTATTGTGGAAATTACGCTGCGCGTCCTCGACTGCGGCATCCCGATCACCGTCGAGCGACAGATCAAACCGTGCCTGGAAGTATCGCAACAGGCCCGCCGCAGCGCGGCTGTTCGCCAGCAGCACGTCGTTGAGCGTTTCAACGTTGTAGTATGTGCGCAGCTGAAGGAGGTGGTTGCGCATGGTGCGAAGAATCTCGACCTCGCGCCAGGATAGGCCGACCAGCAGTATGAGTTCATTGAGGCGGTCGTCTGTCGCCTGTTCCTCGTCCAGGGCCCGCAGCGCCTCCACGAAGCGCTCCTGGTCCTTCAGCATGGCGGCGATTCTCTGGGGGGTCGCTTCGACCTCGAAGCGGTACATGTAGCACTGACGGCCCTCGGGCAGGATGAGAGGCACCCTCAGCTCGTCGGTTACAGAAAGCCCGATCTGGCGCAGCGTACGCAGAGTGCTCGTCAGGCCAAGCTGGCGAGCCGAATACAGGTCAAGTCTCGCCGCGTGCGCCGTCCTCGGCATCACGTGGGCCTCAAGTCGCGTCTCGAGGGCAGCGAGGTGGCGCACGTCTTCAGGCACCTGTTCCGGCGGCGTCACTTCACGGTACAAACCGCTGCGGGTCTCGGGACGCACGAAGCGTCTGAAGAGCCTTCTACCCTCGCGTTCCCCGAATGCCGACTCCAGCTCCCTGCTTACCTGGTCTTCCCAGTCTGTCACGAGCGAAGCGGCGATGCGCCGGACCTCATCGACCTCGATCGCATGTTCCAGTCGCGAAGTGTCGAAGTAATAGATCAGAAGGGTGACCGGGCCGATGTCCGTCGTCGAGTGGAACGTAACCGGGCCGAAGGTGCGAGAGAGTGCCTGCGTGAGAGCGGTCTCAGCACCATAGGAATAATGGAGGCGCGAAAAGGAGATGGAGAGAGCGGAATAACCGGATCCCTCCCGACAGTGAACGTGGATCTCGTCGTCGCCCATCATGTACACGATGGGCTCGACGACGAGCTTCAGATCCGACGGCGACGCATAGAAGAGTTCGCGCATCGGCAGTCGATTGAAGGTTGCCCTCATCTCCCGGTAGATGTGGGACATCGGGACTGCGCCGCTTTCGCGCAGCAGCCACTTGAGCTTCTCATTGAGAATCGGGACAGTGTCCGCCCTCTGGGAAACCGCACCGCGACCCAACCGGCCGAGCAGGAGAGTAGCGCCCGCCAGGGTGCCGCCTTCGCTCCAGCTCCGGATCACCATGGCGTCGATCGGCTCAAGGTGGTAGATAGCCGAGGCATTGCGGCAAAAATCGAGTACGATGCTCCGGTCGTCGCCGGCACCGGGAATGATCCTTTGTTCGACTTCCTCGACCAGGCCCGGGAATACGACCGGCAGGAGCGTGGCGTCCTTGAAAACGCCGGCGACGCTATCCTGCCGCCGCTCGGGCGCACCGTCCGCGCCGGGCACATACTGGGCCAATCCCAGGAAAATGTAGTTGTCCGACGCAACCCAGTTCAGGAAAGCCCGGGCAGATTCAGTCTCTTCCTCCCCTCCGTGGCGGCTTCTGAGTCGATGGCTGACGTCGCGCAGCGACTCGACCATATCCTTAAAATCCTCGACGGCCAGAAAAAGACACTTGAGCAGTGCGAAGATCTCATGCTCGATGTGCCGCAGGCGTTCCTTGGAGTCCACCTGTTCGATCTGGAACTGACAATAGACCTCTTTAGTCCCATCATCGTGGGGGCCGCCGATCGCTACGATTCGCTCCCACTGGCGACGGACGGTGAAGATGGGGTGAATCGTGGAAAAAACCTTCAGGCCCGCCTTGCTGAAGTAGTTCTTCAGACTGTCGAAAATGAACGGAGCGTCCTGCGTGTGCGTCTCGACAATAGTCGTTTCCAGCGGGATGCCGAATCCGGCTCCCGTCGCGACTGCCTCGGCTTCAGTAGGGTTGTGAGCCGAGACGTGAATACCGGGAAGTCCCCTGTACAGCTGGAAAGACGGAGGGATGGATCGCGCTACGAAGTTGAATTGCCGCAGAAGCCGCTCGGCGAGCGCTTCCGGCGGAACTGCCAGCGCAACCCGATCGGGCGTTTCCTCAAACGCCACCTTCGCGAAGGCCAGCGTGAGTTCCCGGTCCTGCTCAGCCACCTTGTGTGAAAGAATCTCCAATACCTGAGTCTCTATTCGCGCTCTTTTCGCCGGATCAGCGGTAATCATGGCGTCATAGCCTCAATAATCGCCTCGACGGGCGGAGTAAATAAACTGATTGCTCTGGAGGTAAGATTTTACACCCCCGCGGTGCTGCGGGCACTTGAATCATTCAGGGCTTGAGCCAGCGGTCGAACCAGGCGAAGGCGTCTTCCTGCATATCAAGACTGAAGATATGCGGGCGATCGTAGAAGCGCCCTTCAAACTTCGAGTCCGCCCCGCCTTTCGCATAGATCGCCCCGATCTTTTTCACCGATTCCTGCATACCTTCGAGCGCGTAAAGTGCATCAAGGCGGCACTGCTGAACCATGAGGGGCTTGGGCACCATGCACGCCAAGACATCAGGAAGGTCCACGAATCGAGTGAGCCCCGGCAGAAAATGCACAAAGCTGTGCGTGTCCACATGTTTCCTGATGAGCGGGCGAAGCGTCGACATCCATCCGACAGACACGGCACACTGGATGCGGTCCTCCAATCCTGCCAGGAAGTCGGTACGGTAACCGCCCATCGAAATGCCGACACAGCCTATCCTCGCGGGATCCACCTCAGGTCGGCTCGCCAGATAGTCAACCGTCCGGATGTCGTCCCAGTGCACTATTCCCTGCCATGTCGTTCCGGCCCAGAAGAGGCTGCGCGCCAGGGTGGATTCACCCTCCCCCGACCGCCGGTTCAGGCGCTGTACCTCTTCCGCCGAGTACTTCGACCTGTCCCAACCCGGCTTCACGGGATCGTCGCCAAACAGGCTTCTCCTCTCGCCGAAGTAAAAGCAGTCGATCGAAATGACCACGTAGCCTCTGCGACACAGGGCAAGCGAAGTCGAGCGGCCCTCGTAGTTATCCCTGCGGTATCCGACAATGGCCGGGTCGTCACCGACCGGCATCGGCATTACTTTCTCCTTGCCGTAGACAAACATGCCCCCATGAGAGTGAAGATCGACGATGGCCGGCCGGGGGCCTTTGCGGCCCTTCGGAATCAACACGTAAGCCGGTACTCGAAACCAGGGAGTGGTCGAGAAAATGACCTTCTCCTGGATGTATTCCGGTGTTTCCCAGCGGTCAACAACCTCGGGCGCAGGCTGAACCGGGGCGGGAGCATAGTGGAACAGCTCGAAGATCTTTTCCCTTACGGCCTGCCGGCAAGCGACAGCATCCGGATAGCCGCGCTCCAGCCAGGAGAGGGGATATCGGCACTGGTCGGCCAGCGTCATGATCTCGGGATAGATCGTACCGACATCAGCAGCCGAAAGCCCGCTTCCCTGGAGTCCGTCTTCGCAGACGGCGGGCTGTGTGCCAAAGCCCGGGTAGCCTGCCAGGGCTACCCCCCCCACGGCGAGTGTGCTCAAGAAGGAGCGGCGATCCCATCCGTCAACATCCTTCGTACTCCCCGATTCCGCTTTCTTCGGATCTACGATCATGTCGACCCCCACATTGAAGCCTGCCGGCCGTGCTGTACCGCCCCGCGGTCCAGGTGTCGCGCGACACCGTGCGCACGACGAGCATTAACCGCAAAGGAGATCGGAAGGCAAC
>JAFNAH010000547.1 GCA_017860075.1 Acidobacteriota bacterium
AGGTTCCTGCGCTCAAGGATGTCGCGGGGCATGATTTCGGCGAGGAAATCACCTCACCGGAGGGAATCACAGCCTACCTCCGCGCGCTCGCAGCCGCTGCACCGGATCGCACGCTGCTGGTCGAGTACGCGCGCTCGTGGGAGGGGCGGCCCCTGCATCTTCTGGCGATCGGTGCGCCGCAGACAATGAGTCAGCTGGACAGCATCAAGAAGAAGATCAGGCGCATCGCGGATCCGAGGGAGCTTTCGAGTGCGGAGGCAGACCTGATCGTCAAAGAGCTGCCGGTCGTCACCTGTCTCATGTACGCGGTTCACGGCAACGAGATCTCCGGCCCGAACGCCGCGTTGGCTTTGGCCTACCACCTTCTCGCCGCCCGGGGCGACGCGACGGTGGACACGATTCTGGGTGAGTCGATCGTCCTCATCGATCCCCTCGAGAATCCCGACGGCAGGGCACGGTTCCTGAACCAGACGCTCCTGGGCCGCGCGGCGCAGGCCGATCCGGAGCCGCGCTCGGCCGAGCACGACGAACCGTGGCCCGGAGGAAGATCCAACCACTACCTCTTCGACATGAACCGGGATTGGTTTGCTCAAACCCAGCCGGAAACACAGGGAAGGACGCGGGTCTATCTCGACTGGTACCCGGCAGTGGTAGTCGACCTCCACGAGATGGGGGGTGACTCGAGTTACTACTTCGCTCCTCCCGCGGACCCTCTCAACCCGCACATAACGAAGGAGCAGGTGGCGCTCTTCGACCTGGTAGGTCGGGCAAACGCCCGGCGCTTCGACGAGAAGGGATTTGCGTATTTCAACCGCGAGGTCTTCGATTCCTTCTATCCGGGCTACGGGGAGTCCTGGCCCATCTTCCACGGCTCGATCGGCATGACCTACGAAATGGCGTCGGCCCGCGGTCTTGTCTACCGCCGCAAGGACGGCAGTACGTTGACCTTCGCGGATGGCGTGATTCGGCACTTCACGGCATCCCTGACCACGGCGGAGGTTGCCGCGAAGAACCGTGAGCGCTTCGTGCGGCAGTTTCTGAACTATCGACAAGGAGCGGTGAAGGAGGGAGAACAGGGCACGGTGCGGGCGTACCTGATTCCTCCCGGGGCAGATCCGGCAAGAACGGATCAGCTGGCGCGCCTCCTGGCTGCGCAGGGAATCGAGGTGCGCGAGTCGGACGAGCCGGTCAAGATCGGCGACCGGACCTTTCCGGCAGGAACCTACATCCTTCCGACGGCGCAACCCGCCGGCAGGCTGTTGCGCAACCTGATGGATCAGGACACGCCGCAGCCGGAGCCGTTCGTGAAGGAACAGGACCGGCGGCGCAAGAAGAGGCTGCCGGACCAGATCTACGACATCACGGCGTGGAGCCTCCCTCTGGCTTATGACGTCGAGGCCGTCGCGGCAGGCGTGCCGGTGAACGTCCGTTCGACACCTTTGCCGGCGTCCGCACCGGCGGCGTCCGCAACACTCGCGGCCGCGAGGGTCGCCTACCTCCTCCCCTGGGGTGTCGGGGCGGCAGAAGCGGTCGCCGAGGCGCTTCAGGCAGGGATCCGGGTACGAACCTCGAACGCTGAGTTCACTATCGGTGAGAGGCGCTTCCCGATCGGCACTGCAGTCGTCCGGGTCCCGGAGAACAGAGCGGATCTGGCGGCCAGGCTTGGCGCGATAGCGGCACGCTGCGGGGCCGAGGTGGTGCCCGTGGATTCCGGCTACGTCGACAGAGGCATCTCCCTCGGCAGCGACGAGGTCCTGCCGCTCAAGCCGCCGCGCGTCGTACTTGCCTGGGACTCCCCCGCGCAAAGCACGTCGGCGGGCTGGGCGCGCTATACGATCGAGCGGCGCTACCGGCAGCCGGTCAGCGCAGTGCGCGTGGACGAGCTGGGCCGGCTCGATCTGAGTCGATTTGATGTTGTCGTCCTTCCGGCCGGTGATTACTCGACGGCGCTGAGCGGAGACGCGCTGAGACGGCTGAAGGACTGGCTGAGCGCCGGAGGCACCCTCATCACACTCGGTGAGGCATCGCGGTGGGCCGCGCGGGAGAACGTCGGGCTTCTCGCAACGCGCACGGAATTCCGTGACGGACGAAGCGAGACCCAGACACCCGAGAAGGATCAGAAGAAAGACGAGCCTCCTCCCAAGCCCCTGGACTTCGAGAAGGCGATTCAGCCCGAGCGCGAACGGCCTCAATCCACACCCGGAGCGATGTTGCGTGTCGAACTCGACAAGGAGCATTGGATCTCTGCCGGAACCGACGGGGAGGTGCAGGCCATCGTGGAGGGCCAGAGGGTGTTTACGCCGATCAAGCTCGACCAGGGGCGCAATGTCGGTGTGTACGCCGGAAAGGACCGGTTGGTAGCCGGCGGCCTGGTATGGAACGATGCACAGGAACTGCTGGCGCAGAAAGCATACCTGATCGATCAGCCGCTCGGTCAGGGAAGGGTCATCGCTTTTGCCGAGGATCCCAACTACCGGGCATTCACGGAGGCTACGCAGCTCCTGTTCATGAACGCCATCCTG
>JAFNAH010000548.1 GCA_017860075.1 Acidobacteriota bacterium
TGACGCGCGCCGGTTCCTCGCGAACGTCGCAGGAGAAGCAGGCCGGGGATTCGAACCTTGACCAGGTTCTGCCGGACCAGCTTTTGCTCAAGGACTATCGTCCCAAGTCGGTCTACAAGATTCCGGTGTCGAACATATTGAAAGCAAAATTCCCGATCATCGATGCTCACTACCATGCGCGCGCCAAGACCCCCGAGGATGTCGCTGCGCTGGTGAAGATCATGGACAGGGTCAACGTGGAACGAACGGTTGTGTTCTGCGGGACCGGCGAGGCATTCGACCGGTATCTCCAGCTGTTCTCGAAATACCCGACACGCTTTGACGTGTGGTGCGGGCTCAACATGGCAGGTGTCGATCAGCCGGGGTTCGGGCCGGGCACCATCAAGGAACTGGAGCGCTGCCGGAAGGCCGGTGCCGTCGGTGTAGGCGAGGTTACTGACAAGGGCATGGGCATAGGCGGCAGGATGTCCGGCGCGCCAAACTGGCAGGGGACACGGCCGGCAGGCGGAGGCGGCTCAGGTCCGCAGCCGGGCCCCGCGGTCAAGGGCTTTCACCCCGACGAGCCGCAGATGGACGTGATCTGGCAGAGGTGTTCGGAACTGGGGATGCCGATCAATCTCCACATGTCCGATCCGTACTGGTCCTATCTGCCGCAGAATCGATTCAACGACGGGCTGATGAATGGCTTCAGCTGGCGTCTGGACAACAAGCCGGGCATCATGGGCCATGAAGGACTGATCCAGAGCCTGGATAACGCGCTGAAGCGGCATCCGAAGACCGTCTTCGTCTGCTGCCATCTCGCCAATCTGGACTACGACCTGACAAGACTGGGCGAGATGCTGGATCGCCATTCGAACATGTATGCCGACATCTCTGCGCGCTTCGCGGAGACCGCGTCCATCCCTCGTTTCGCGTCGCAGTTCCTGAAAAAATACGCGCACCGGGTGGCCTACGGTACGGACATGCCGTACACGCAGGAGATGTTCACCGCGACGTTCCGCGTCATGGAGTCACTGGACGAGCACTTCTACGCGCAGGACGTCTACTTCAACTTCAACTACCACTGGCCGATGCACGGCTTCGGCCTGCCGGACGACACGCTGAAGAAGATGTATCGCGAGACCGCCCTGAGTGCTTTCAAGCAGGCGCGGGCGAATGCGAAGACATGATCGTCAAACTCTGAGCTCATGTGGGTCCGCGCCGCCGGCGCGGACCCATGTTGCCGAAGCGCGCGGTATTCGCACCGGCGGCGCGGGGCTGCTGATCGCTGAGCAGATATGCTTATGTGATTTCGCGCGGCTTCGCCGTCTTCCACTTGCCCTTCGTGAAGTCCGGAAACGGCACAGGCACGGACCCTCCTGCGACCGATTTTTCGGTGAGCGGGGAAATGCCGCTGCTGGTCACCGAGTCATACACGTCCCAATCCGTGATCTTGCCCGCTTTCAGAGCAGCGATCAGCCGCACCCAGGTGACCGGCGTCGTTTCAGATCCGCCGCCGTGGCCGCGCAACGCGATCTTGCGCGCCTGGGGCTTGAGACCCCTGAGGTACGGATGCATGAATTCCTTATAGTAGGGCTCGGCCGATTCCCACTCGTGCTCGACCGGTGACCGCCCCTCGATGTAAATCATCCCGCCGCGACCGCCCATGCGCATCCCGGGCGGCGGAGCGGCAGGTTGGCCGCCCTCCGGCCTGGGCTGCGGCAGGCTGACGCCCGACTGGTATACACCCTTGGTGCACTGCAGCCGGAAGAACTCCCGCGGGTGCGGGGTGTTGGTGTCGAAATTCAGCGTGACCATCCTTCCCCCTTCCGTGTGCAGCAGGGTCACGTTGACGTCCCCCTGTTTCATCTTCATCGAAGCGTAAGGGCTTTTCTCACCGTACTCCCTCTCGGCGTAACGATTCAGCATCACGGACTTCGTGCTCATCGAAACGAGGTAGTCGAAGCGGTCGCCGTGGTTGATGTCCAGCAGCGGCATGATGCGCGACATAGGGTGGTCGGGGTACAGGTTCCCGTTTCGGTCGATGGAATGCTGCAGCCGCCACGGTTCCTCGTCCGGAGTGAACTTGACCATGCGCAAGTCATGCACGTAACCGCCTTCGGCATGCAACGCCTCCCCCAGGATTCCCTTGTGCACCATGTTTATCAGTGTGAGATCGCCGTAGCCTTCCAGGCCGATCGTCGCCCACTTGCCGGTCTTTTCGTGGGTCTCCACCAGCTCCCACGCTTCCTCCACCGTCAGGATGATCGGCACCTCGCTGATTGCGTTCTTACCGTTCTTCATGGCCGCGACGCAGCAAGGCGCGTGATATTCCCAGGGAGTGCAGCAGATCACGCAATCCAGGTCCTCCTTTTCGCACAGCGCCCGGTATGCTGTCCTGCTGTCCCCGTAGGTAGCCGGCGACGGCTGCCCGGCCTCCTCGACCCAGCGCTTGGCCTTGAAGAGGGCGTTGTCGTCGATGTCGCAGACCGCTGCGACGACGACCCCCTCGATCCCGAGCGCGCAGTCGAGATGGTAGGA
>JAFNAH010000549.1 GCA_017860075.1 Acidobacteriota bacterium
GCATTCGCCCTGGCCGCGCAGATGCTGAACTTTCCCATCCTGGGAGGCACGTCGGGTCACCTGGTCGGAGGAGCACTCCTCGCCATTCTGCTGGGGCCCATGGCCGCCATGCTCACCATGACCACGGTCGTCCTGGCACAGGCGCTCTTCCTGCAGGATGGAGGACTCATCGCCCTCGGCGCGAACATTTTCAATATTGCCACTGTGACGACACTCAGCGGGTACGCGGTCTTCCACGCCCTGGGCGGACCGCGCAGCCAGGGACGAAGGCTCGCTCTGGTATCGGGCATCGCCGGCTGGGCTTCGATGATGGTGTCCGCCGTTTCGTGCGCACTTGCCCTCGCCTTGTCGGGCGCCGTGTCCCTGCACCTGGGCCTTGCGGCGATGACCGGGTATCACGCGCTCATCGGGATTGCGGAGGGTGGACTGACCGCCGGAGTCCTCCTCTTCATGGCCCGGGTTCGCCCGGACCTGCTCAGGTCCACAGAGACTGAGCGCTTCGGCGGATGGGATTGGTTGTATGCAGCGCTCCTCGTGGCGCTGCCCTTTGCGCTCCTCGCTTTCGGCGGAAGTTCGGGCCTGCCGGATCCCCTGCAGCGCCTCCTGACAGGAACGGTCGTGCCCAGCGGGGCGCCGGAGGCAGGACAGGCGCTTGACTCACCCGGGCGATTCCTGGATTACACGGTGCGCGCGGGTGTCTTCGTCGTGTTGATCGCAGCGACATACCTGGTCAGCCGCTTCGCCCAGGTCCGGAGGCGGGGTCAGTGAAGCACAACTTTATAGACAGGTACGCGGACCTGGATTCCCCTCTTCACCAGCTGGATGCACGAACCAAGCTGGTGGGTTTCACGGCCCTGATCATCTCAGTGCTCGCGATTCGCCCGGGAAGCACGTTCGTGTTTTTCGCGTTCTTCTTCCTGACGGCGATCTTCATGGGGATCTCCCAGGTCCCGCTCGGCTACATCCTCGGCAGGTCGCTGGTTCTACTCCCTTTTGTCTTGCTTGCGAGCCTGGCACGCCCCTGGCGCGGCGGCATTGATTTCGCCTTCCTGAGCGCGCTCATCATGCGATCGGTGCTGTCGTTGATCATCCTGGTTCTGTTGACGAACACAACCCGTTTTGCTGAGATGATGCGCGGGCTGCGGAAGCTGGGATGCCCGCAGATCCTGACGCTCAACCTCGGTTTCCTGTACCGATATGTCTTCGTCCTGACCGAGGAGGTACTGCGCATGCGCCAGGCTCGCGATTGCCGCAGCGTCGGCCGCGCCCCGGCGAAGGTGGAATTGAAGATCCTCGGATCGATGCTGGGAACCTTGCTCGTGCGATCGTTTGAGCGGGCAGAACGCCTGTACCAGGCGATGCTGTCCCGCGGCTACTCCGGCGACTTTCCCGTTTACGGATCGCGTCACTTCGGCTGGAGGGATCTCGTCTTTATTGTGGCTCTCGTACCTTTCGTCCTCATCGCGTTCCGGGCCTGAACCAGAAGACCCCGGGCTGCCGCGAGCCGGAGCTTTGGAACCAAGATGACTGAATATGCCGTCAGAATTACCCGACTCAGTTACTCGTATCCGGACGGGGTGAGAGCCCTGGAGGCGGTAGACCTGGATGTGCGCGTGGGGGAGCGGGTGGCGATCGTCGGGCCAAGCGGCGCCGGCAAGTCCACGCTCCTGTTGCACCTTAACGGAGTCCTGTCCGGGAGCGGGATGGTCCGAATCATGGGCCAGGCACTGGAAGGGAGCGACCTCCGTGAAGTACGCAAGCACGTCGGCCTGGTATTTCAGGATCCTCACGACCAACTGTTCTGCCCGACGGTTTTCGACGATGTCGCGTTCGGGCCGCTGAGCCTGGGCGTGCCGCAGGGCGAGGTCTCACAGAGGGTGGACAGGGCTCTGCATGAAGTCGGCCTGGACCTGTCGATGCGGCTTCGCTCCTCGCACCATCTCAGCCTGGGCGAGTGCAAACGCGTGGCGATTGCGACCGTCCTCGCCATGGAACCGGAGATACTCGCCCTGGATGAGCCAAGCAGCAACCTGGACCCGCGCAACCGGCGGCATCTCATCGAGGTGATAGGAAACCTGCCCGTCACGCTCCTCCTTGCCACCCATGATCTGGAGATGGTGCTGGCGCTCTGCTCGAGAGCAGTCGTCATGGATCGTGGCAGGGTGTGGGCCGATGGCGAGACGCGGCGCTTGTTTTCGGACCGGAAACTGATGGAGGAGCATGGCCTTGAAGTTCCGCTCAGCCTCAGAACGGCTGTGGTCGGCTGACAGGCGCACCAGGGTCTGATTGGAGAGGCGTCCCCGCGACATATGACGTTTTTCATTCCGGGCAAAGGGGTCCAGCTTGAAGCGGTATTCCGGGAACCCGCGCGGAAGCCGGGCCGGTCGGCGGCCGTTCTGTGTCACCCGCACCCGGCGCACGGCGGAACGATGGATAACCGTGTAATCTACCGGACCGGCAAGGCAGCGCTCGAGGCCGGGCTCGCCGTTCTGCGCTTCAATTTTCGCGGCGTCGGC
>JAFNAH010000550.1 GCA_017860075.1 Acidobacteriota bacterium
GGAGCGCCTTTTGCGGGTCAGCCGCATCAGTTCGGTCATCGCGGGGCTGCTGGGAGTGGGCCTGGCGATCCGGTTGCCGACCATCATATCCGCACTCTCAATCTTCTACGGACTGGTCACGGTGTCGCTCCTGGTGCCGGTCGTGGCAGGTCTTTACGCGCGGCGGCCCGATGCAGGTACTGCGTTGGCAGCAATCCTGGCTTCAGTGGCGGTGACGGCCGCGCTGCACCTGGCAACCGGCGGAGCCGGACTGTGGGGGGTCCCGCCCGTCCCCGCCGGACTCCTGGTTTCTGTGGCGGTGTTCCTGTGCGGAAATCTCAGGGGGAAGAGTCCCGTCCGGACTCTGGAATCGCAATTCAATGAAGAACGAAAGGAGAAATGACCTTGACGAAGATCCCGGAGGTCCCTGAAGGCATCGAGCGGCGGTCGCTGCTCAAGAGTACAACCGCGCTGCTGGGGCTGAATGCAGTCGGCACCATTCCGGCAGGAGCGCGCGGAAGCGACGCAGATCCTGCGCCGGTATCCGGGCAAGACGATACGGCGGCTTCGAAACGCCCGGCAGCCAAGGAGATCATCAGGATCACCGGTATGGAGACTTTCCTGGTGAAACCCCGCTGGCTCTTCCTCAAGATCCATACCAATGCCGGCCTTACCGGTCTTGGGGAGCCGATAACCGAAGGACGCGCACGCACCTGCGCCGAGGCGGTTAAGGAAATTGAACCGTACCTGATCGGGAAGGACCCGCGGGCCGTGGCTCACCATTGGCAGGCAATCTACCGGCACGCCTTCTACCGTGGGGGCCCCATACTGACAAGCGCACTGAGCGGGATCGACCAGGCCCTGTGGGACCTGAAAGGAAAGGCCCTCGGAGTTCCGGTTTACGAATTACTGGGTGGTCCGACTCGCGACAAGATCCGGGTTTATGCACACGCAGGTACTCTCGCGCAGATGAAGGAACGCCGGACGCAGGGCTTCACTGCGTTCAAGACAGGCCCCGCGAAGAAACGGCCGGCCAGGATCGTTGAGACCAAGGCGTTTGTCGATAATGCCACCCGCGAGTTTGCCTCGCTGCGTGAGGCCATGGGCCCCGAAGTCGACATCGCGATTGACTTCCACGGGGCAATCTCGCCTCAGACTGCCAGGATCCTCATCAGGGCTCTGGAACCTTATCAGCCCATGTTCATCGAAGAGCCCGTCAACTGCCAGAATGTGGACGTAATGGCGGAGATCGCCCGCGGGACGGTCCTGCCCATTGCGACCGGCGAACGGATCTTCACCAAATGGGGTTTTCGCGAGATCCTGGAGAAAGGGGCCGCCAGCATACTCCAGCCGGACCTTTGCCACGCCGGAGGCATCACGGAAGTCCGGCTGATCGCCGGGATGGCCGAGGCATACTACGCGGCGATCGCGCCGCACAATCCGCTGGGCCCGATCTCGCTGGCCGCCGGCATTCAGGTCGCGGCATCGATACCGAACTTCCTGTGCCAGGAACAGGTCAGCCTGGGTGAGGGCTATATCAAGACTCCATTCAGGGTCGAGAACGGGTACATTCCCTTGCCCACCGCAGCCGGCCTGGGAATCGAGCTCGATGAGGACGCACTCGCCGGCAAGATCGGTCACGACTGGCGGAACCCGGAGTCCTATGATGCAGACGATGGATCAGTCGTGGATTGGTAAGAAGCAGCGATCAGCGTCTATAGAATTCAGGAGTGTTGCTACCGCACCACGCGGCCGGAGCCGGAGCCTTTCATCAACGCCTCGACCTCGCTCCGGGTGGCATAGTTGAAATCACCCACGATCGTGTGGGCGAGGCACGAAGCCGCAGCAGCGAAAGCCACAGCCGTTTCGGGTGCGCAGTGCTCGGGCGTCGTGAGGGCAAAAATCAAGGCCCCGGCAAAGGAGTCCCCCGCGCCGACACGATCCACGATGTTCCGGATCTGGTAGGGCTCATAGCGCCCGTCCCGCAGCGGAGCGAAGAATGCCTGGTCGCGAAGGGCATCGTAGAGCATTCCCCCCCAGTTGTTGTGCGAGGCGGAAATACTCTCACGCAGGGTGATGGCGACCTTCGAGACATTCGGGAACTGACGCACGATCTCGCTCGCCACCATCGGGTATTGCGCGATGGCAAGCTGGCCCGCCTCGACGTCGGTATCACCGGCGTGGATGCGGAGGACATCTGAGGCGTCTTGCTCGTTGGCCACTACCATGTCCACGTAAGGCAGGATCCCACGCATCGTCCTCTCCGCGAGCTGATTCGCCGGGCACGCCGGATCCCATCGCCACAGCTTCTTCCGGAAATTCAGATCGCAGGAGACCTGCAGATCCCTGGACTTGGCCTCCTTGACAGCGGCCAGCGTCGTCTCGGCCGCGATCTTCGAGAGCGCAGGGGTTATACCGGTGACATGAAGCCAGTGGGCACCCTCGAGAATGCCGTCCCAGTTGTACTGGTCCCAGGCGGCCAGGCTGACGGCCGATCCCGTGCGGTCATAAATCACGTTTCCGGCTCTCTGGCTG
>JAFNAH010000551.1 GCA_017860075.1 Acidobacteriota bacterium
GGGATGGGAATGCTATGGACGCAAAGGCATTTCAGGATTACTACCCGCCGGAGCTCAGCTACTGCTACGGATGCGGTCGGCTGAACGAGCACGGCCACCGTATCCGCAGTTTCTGGGACGGAGACGAGACCGTCGCCTTCTTTACTCCGCAGCCCTATCACATCGCGATCCCCGGGTATGTTTACGGCGGCCTCCTGGCCTCACTCGTCGATTGCCACGGTACGGGCACAGCGGCCGGAGCCTCATACCGTGCCGAGAACCGCGGAATGGACACGAAACCGCCGCTGCGCTTCGTGACCGCCTCGCTGAAGGTCGACTACCTGAGACCTACGCCGCTCGGCGTTCAGCTCGAGATTCGCGGCAAGGTGAAGGAAGTATCGGGGCGCAGGGTTACGGTCGCGGTTGCGATCTCCGCCGCAGGAGACGTCTGCGTGCGGGGTGAGGTCGTGGCCGTGCAGATGCCGGCCGGCATGATGCCCGCCTCGGAGAATAGTGGAGGAGATTGACCGTCCTCAGGATCGGGCGACTTGTGCGGGTCTCCCTCACACCGTCTGAGAACCAGGAAGGGCCTCTGAAAGGGGGAATTGATCATGAGAAAATTGATGTCCTGCGGGATCGCGGCGTGCCTTCTGCCGCTCATCTGGGCACTCACTCCGGCATCGGCGGAGGGTCAGGCGCCGCTGCCGAAGGCCTGCCTGGACGGCACGGGGCCGGGCTGGAAAACCCTCGGCGAGGCGGATTTCGCGCGCGTGAACTGCGATGCCGACACCTGGACATGGAAGGACGGCATCCTGTATTGCACGGGCGAACCGATCGGGGTGATGCGAACCCAGAAGCAATTCACCAATTTCGAGCTGGTTGCGCAATGGCGCCACCTTCGCTCTGGCGGGAACTCGGGGATCTTCGCGTGGGCCTCCGCGGAGGCTCTCAAGGACTTGCCCCGCGGAAAGCTCCCTCCCGGCGGCATAGAAGTCCAGATATTGGACCACGGCTTTGCGGAAGCGTACGAGAAGAGCACCGGCAAGAAAGGCGATTGGTTTACGACCCACGGCGACGTTTTCGCAGTCGGCACATCCAAGATGTCGCCCTTTCCTCCGACCTCGCCGAACGGCCAGCGCAGTTTTCCCACCAGGAACCTGAGCCGCGGCGTCGGCGCATGGAATCACTACTACGTCCGGGGCATCAATGGTGAGATCCGTCTCTGGGTGAACGGAGAGGAAGCATCAGGCGGCAGCGGCTGCGAGCCGCGATCGGGGTACCTGTGTCTCGAGTCCGAGGGCTCGCCGATCGAGTTTCGCGAAATCCGCGTGCGCGAGTTGCCGTAATACTATCGCCCGAAGGATACCGGCACGTCAGTGAGTTGCTTCCGGGGAAGCGAGCGCCTTGTTAGGCGGCCGGATCAGGTACGTCAGGTTGTGGAAGGCCTCCAGCTCCGCTGGCGCAAAGGCGCGATCGAACTTCTTCTGTCTCTGCAGCATTTCGTGTGAAGCTTCGAATCGATCTGCGACTCCAAACCCGTGCAGCGTGAGATCCGGACCGAGATTGAAGAAAACATGAACGTCGAGGCGCGGCGTTTCTCCCACCAGCTCCGATATATGCACAACAAAGGTCTTGTCGGCCTTCCATCTGCGGATCCATACCTCTCGACGACGAACGTGAAAAAGGGCGGATTCATGCTTCATTGTTGAACAGCCCTCGCATTCAGCTCTTCTGGTGCGAGGCGAACCCATCTGCCCTGCGAGAGAGATATCGGGGAAGACGCTGGCAGAATCTGAGACAATTCGAAGCCTGCATTCGCTTCCTCAGGCTCAGCCCCGGGCCCCGGGAGTTCACCTCAATGCGCCGGATTTTTCCTTGTGCCGACGGGCAGAAACGACTATAAGGCCGACTGGAAGAGAAGTTCGGGTAACGGTTCGGAGAAAAGCTTCTTGCCGCGATTGTTCCGCACGGTAGATCCGCGAGGTCCGAAGGGGTATCGAGCGCAGGGTAGCTGCACATGAACGCCAGGACAGTCCACCTCATCCTGCTCCCGGCCCTGGTCCTGAGCTTTTGTTGCCAGGTCACAGCTATGGCCCAGGGCGACAAGGTTCTGACCCAGGTCGCAGACGGAACCGGAACGGATGGCACGCAGTTCGTTACCAGGCTCAAGATCACGAACCTGGGCCCGACCCAATCGACCGAGATCACCCGGCTGAAGGTCATGTTCTTCAGACAGGATGGAAATCCATGGCCGGTCGCAACAAATCTGGGTACGGCAAGCGAATTTCCCTTGGACCTGGGTGCGTATCAGACCATTGGTATCCGGACATCGGGAGTCACTCCCGCACTGACTTCGGGCTACGCCATCATCCGGAATACGGAAGGTGCCACCGTATACGCCGAGGACTACCAGGTGGCGATCACCGCCTACTATGAAGTCCGTAAAGGCGGCTCAATCATCGACACCATCAGCGTGCCGGTCTCGGATCCCACCCTTTCCTTTGTCATGCCGGTAGAGATCGATGCGGAGGGC
>JAFNAH010000552.1 GCA_017860075.1 Acidobacteriota bacterium
TTTGCCATCGGCGAAGCCAAGCTCATCGAGCCCTACTACTATCGTTCATCCAATTTCCAGAACTGGTTCGTGTGCGACCGGACGGATCCATTCACATACATCGGCTGCCACTACGTGGACCTGGTTTACTTCATCACGGGGCTGAAGCCGGTGAGTGTATCGGTGCAGGGCGTCAAGGGAAGCTTCCCGAACGGAAACGAGGCGTACATGTGGTCGCACGCCCGCGTGGCCTGGGAGAACGGCGCCCTCCTTTCGGTGGTCAACGGCCTGGGATATCCCGACGCCGCTGCCGGCAGCAACGACCAGGGCATGGTGCTTTATTGCGAGGGGCAAGGTCAAACGGGGCTCATTTTCCACGACGATCACAATCGCGGTGTGGCCTATTCGTACCTCGAGGGCATCGGGCCCGGCGGTTCAAAGTACAATTATGTCAGCCCCGATTTCTACCGGCTCGTCCACTGGGAAGGGCCGGGCTACATGCCCATTGGATACGGGTACGAATCCGTCGCCGGAATCACGCTGGCGATTCACCGGCTGGAAAGCGAGACGGCAGGCCTCGGCCCGGACTCCGCCCTGAGTCGCCGCCGGGAGATCATCCGGGAAGTGGACGCCAGGGGTCTGATCGCTACTCCGGCCAATAGCAGCATCAACGAACTGGTGGTGGAGGCTGCGCGGATGTCGATCCTTCAGGATGGCGCTCCCGTCCGAATAGTCTACGGGGAACACCCTTTTGTCGAACTCCAGAGAGGAAGATAGGAAAAGGAGAAGCATGGCAGTCTATGATCTGACACCCGTCGAGGTCCCGAAAGTAGAGACAAAGTACCGCAGCATCAAGACCGCGCTGCCGGTTCCGGAATCGCTGCCGATCTTCGAACTGCTGAAGCAGACGGAGCCACGCTCCATGAGCGGCCAACCTCCCGTCATTTGGGATAGAGCAGAGGGTTGCATTGTGAGCGACCGCTGGGGCAACCGCTGGATCGACTGGTCGTCCGGCGTGCTCATCACCAACGCCGGACACGGACGCAAGGAGATTACCGATGCGCTGCGCGACGTCATAGACCATGGCCTGCTGGCGTCCTATGTATTCGTGCACGAACGGCGCGCGCGCCTCACGCAGATGCTGCGCGACATCTCCCCCGATCCGGCGACATACCGGGTCTTTCTGATGAGCACGGGCAGCGAGGCGACCGAGAACTGCATCAAGCTCTCGAAGACTTATGCCCTGAGGAAACACGGACCCAAAAAGAAGTATTTCGTGACCTTTGACTCTGCATTCCACGGGCGCACGATGGGAGCTCAGCTCGCGGGCGGGAACGAGAAACAGAAGGAATGGATGGTCGATCGCGACCGCACGTTTGTACAGGTGCCGTTTCCCGATGGATATAAGAACGAAGACACCTCGTTCGATCTCTTCCTGAAGACGCTCTCCGCACAAGATGTACAACCGCAGGATATCGCCGGCGTGATGACGGAGACTTACCAGGGAGGAGGCCCCGATTTCCTGCCTCCCGAATACGCGCAGAGACTGGAAGCGCTCTGCCGGGCCCATGACATCGTCATGTGTTACGACGAGGTTCAGGCAGGTTTCGGCCGCACCGGCAGGATGTTCGGGTACGAACATTACGGCGTGCGGCCGGACCTGATCGCATGCGGCAAGGGGATCTCTTCCTCACTTCCGATCTCCGCCGTGATCGGGCGCGAAGACATAATGGATCTGTACGCCCCGGGCTCGATGACATCCACGCACTCCGGGTCCCCGCTGCCGGTAGCTGCTGCCATCGCCAGCCTCGAAGTTGTCCAGAAGGAGCACCTGGCCGAGCGAGCGGCACGCCTGGGAGAGATCCTGATTCCGGAACTGCACCGGATTCAGCAGAAGTGGCCGAAGGTCCTCGGGTGCGTGCAGGGAAAGGGCCTCGTGGCAGGAATCCAGATCGTCAGGCCGGGTACCAGGATCCCCGATCCTGATACGGCCCTGCGGATCAACATCGCCTGTTACCAGAAGGGTCTTCTCATGTTTGCACCGGTCGGCGCCGGTGGCGAGTGCATCAAGATAGCCCCGCCGCTGACCATTCCGGAAGACGCATTGAGGGAATCCATCCAGGTCCTGCAGGAGGCGGTGGACGAGGTTCGGGGTCGGACCGACGCAAGCTCGGTCTCCTCAACAGTTTGACTGAGAATGGGGCTCAGAAAAAGGGCTTAGGCTCGATTTGGGGAGCCATTTTCGGGCTCTAGCGATTAGGCCCTGCCGGTCCCCGGGCCCGAGTATCGTGCCGCACACACCCAATGGCGGGCAGCAGATGCCACTCCCGGCAGGCGCAAGAACTGCGCGCGAAAATCGCCTGCCTGGACGGGAAATAGAAAAAGCCCGGCCGCGTCTAACGAAGGTGTTCCTCGGTGTAGAGGGAGAGCTCAACCATACGCTCGAGCAGGCGTTCGGGCGAGAGCCCGAGGAAATTGCTGTGCACCAACTCCTTCTGGCGAACGCCGGATTCATCGGTGGTAGCTTTTTCA
>JAFNAH010000071.1 GCA_017860075.1 Acidobacteriota bacterium
CTGTTTCACCCCTCCGGGGTGGCTTTACGACCACTCCCACGGCGGTTTAGCAGTGATGATGCGGGTAGACCGTGACCGCCGCTGGCGACCCTGAAAGGGATAGAAGAGCCCAGGGTGCAAACCCTGGGAAGGATGGAGTTTCTCTCGAGATTCAACCCTGGAGGGGTTGATCAGCGGTCCTGCTCAGAGTTGTACGCGCTCAACATACCAGTGTCTGAAGCACAGAAAGGTTCCGTGCAACAGGTGGACAGGGTTGCGGGCAAGGGCTATACTACATGTTTGATATGCCAGTCCTGGAGATCTCGTTGCCCACTCACAAGATGTTCGACGCGTGCGACAAGCGCCCGCGGAAACTCCCCGCCTCGACACGGGAGGATTCGAGGGGGGCAAACAGGTGAATCCCGATCTTCGAAACCTGATTGCCCTGCAGGACACAGAACTGAAGATCGCCAGCCTCCAAAAACAAATCTCCGATATTCCTAAGCAGATTGAAACATACCACCAGGAACTGGTGCGCCTCGAGGAGGCCCACCAGCATCGCGTCGTTCAGCTGCAGGAGGACACGAAGCGTCGCCGCACCTTCGAAAGCGAGGTCGACATGATGCGGGCGAGGCTCTCCAAGCTGAAAGACCAGCTCATGTTGGTGAAGACCAACAAGGAATACACGGCCATGCTGCATGAGATCCAGATGGCTGAAGCGCAGATCCGACAGGAAGAGGACAAGATCCTGGAGATCATGGAAGAAATGGAGAACCTGGAGGCGAGCCTGAAGAGCGATGAAAGAGAGCTCAAGGCTCGAGCAGAGGAAATCAGGAAGAGTGTCCAGGCCTGCCAATCTGCGATTCCTGAACTGGAGGCAGCCCTGGTGAGCCTGGGGGAAGAGAAGGCGAGAGCCGAATCCAACATTCAATCCGAACTGCTGGCCCGTTACCGACGGATTGCGGAGCTTCGCAAGGGTATTGCTCTTGCCGAGGCCCGCGATGAGCTGTGCACCGCCTGCCACGTGCGCATCCGGCCCCAGGTCTACGCTGAGCTCCTGGGGACGGAAGACATTCACTCCTGCGACAGCTGCTCCCGCATCCTGTACCTCAAGGAAGCTTACTGATCCATCTCCTATCTGAAGCGACTGATTCTGGCGCTCTCGTGGTCGGCATCGGTATCGCAGTCGGAATCGGCATTCGAAATCATGATTTGCCGGCAGGTTCTGGTTGGCCGCACTGTGCGGGCAGGGCGACCGGGCTAATGCGGTCGTTGCCCGGCTTGAGCGGCTCGCCGCAAATTTGGTACTCTCACGAAGTGGCAAGAGGGTGTGTACTGCTCATCCTGTCGATCGTAATCACGACGAAAGCGATCCCCGCAGAGCCGGTGATTCTTCGCTCGATAGTCTTCGAAGGGAATAGTGCCGTGGACTCGGGAATCCTGAAATCCCGGCTCAGACACTCACGCCCGGGAGCCCGATACGAACCGGAGATCCTGAAGTATGAACTTGGGGCGATCGAGCGGCTCTATGAGGACGCGGGGTTCCTGCGCGCAGCAATCGGCAGCCCGTCGGTCGATATCACGGAGATCCCCGGCGACGGAAAGGCGGCCTCAGTGCGCATCCCGATATCCGAGGGGGCCAGGTACACGCTCGCGAGTCTGGAGGTCAGAAACGCGAGGGCACTGAGCCCTGCCACGCTGCGGCAGATGTGCCCGGTGAGCAGCGGTCAACCGTATGGGCGAAGAAAGATCCAGGCGTGGGTGGACAGGATCCTGTCGGCATACCACGAACTGGGTTACATGCGTGCCGAGGTCAACCTTCAAGAGGACATTGATGACCGACAGCGGAGCGTGGGATGTGTAGTCGAGTGCTCGGAAGGAGCCATCTACAAGGTACGCAGGGTCACGATCGCGAATCTTGATGGCCCCGATGCGCAGGAGTTCAGGCGCCGCCTCCTCGTCGGCGAGGGCCTGGTCTACAATCCCGAGATGCTTGTGATGAGCATTCAGCTGCTCAACTCGATGGGGATTTACAGGCCAATGTCCGAGGAAAACGTGAGAATTACCATCGATGATGCCGCCAGGTCGGTGGACCTCGAATTCACGCCGGCTCCTCAGCGCAAGCCGGATCAAAGCCTGCAGGATTGAGAGCTGCCTATATGTTCCAACCGCATCAGCGCCTGCAACCAATACCGGGAGCGACGGTCCGCGTCGTGACAGGGATAGGATTAGGGCTGGCGATGATCCTGCTGGGCGGGACGAAAGCCTTGCCCGCAGCGGCTCAGGCGCAGATACCCCAGACGACCATCCGCGCGGAAGTACCGCTGGTAAACATCATCTTCTCCGCGCTGGAACGCGATAACCGCCCTGTTCCCGGGCTGACGATGGACGATTTTCTGGTCTTTGAAGACCGGAAGCCTCAGAAGATCGAGTACTTCAGCCAGCTCACCGAGGGGAGCGAGATCCCGCTCACGATCGCGTTGCTGATCGACACGAGCGGGAGCGTCCGTACCAAGCTTGACGACGAAAAGCAGACGGCAGCCGAGTTCCTGAGGAGCATCCTTCGCAAATCAAAGGATGAGGCTCTCATCATCCAGTTCGATTCCGAAGTGAGGCTGGTCCAGGACTTCACCGATGATACCGAACGTCTGGTTCGGGCTCTGAACTCGCTCGAGGCCGGCAACAGCACCTCACTCTATGACGCGATCTACCTTGCAGTCGAGGAGAAGCTGAAAGGGGAGGTCGGTCGTAAGGTGATCGTAGCCATCACGGACGGAGACGACACGGCAAGCAAGTTGAAGAAGGAGGATGCGATTGAGGCGGCGCAGAGGAGTGACGTGCTGATCTATGGAATCGGTGTCCGCTCGAGGGAGTTCGGGGCGAATTTCGGCGTGCTGAAGAGATTTGCCGAGGAGACGGGTGGCGGCTTCTTCTCTCCGCAGGCCAGGATGACCGAGATTCAATCCGCCTTCAAGGCGATCGGCGAGGAGCTGAAAGGCCAGTACAGCCTGGCCTATACACCGGAGAACAGGGCGAATGACGGAACGTTCCGCGCGGTCGAGATCCGCTGTAAGCGCAAAGGAATCCGCGTCCGTGCGCGGCGGGGATACTACGCGCCCAACTCCAACTCCCTCAAGGCTGCTCCCTAGGCTGATACCTGCGAACGAAGATCGAGTGACTCGTATCGCGGCTTTCGTGCAGTCAACCTCACGCTTCGCTAGCTCGCCATCCTGTCGACGCCTGCCTTGCCGGTACCGAAGACGAATAGTGCGGCATCCCTGTCGCGCGCCAGCAGGTATATGGCCTCCCTGCAGACATCGCACTGATCCAGGTGGTCGAATAATTCGAGTTTCTCGTCGATGTTGAGCTGCTTGTCCAGGTACCGCACCATCTTCTCGAAGTTACAGCGCATCATGATATCCCCCGACAGCTCCTTTTTGTGATTCATCGGATGGACCGGAGGCTGTCATGAGGAAACTTTTTCGAACAATTCCGCGTCTAAGGAGTATATCAACCATTGATGCGGAGAGAGCGGAGGCGGACATGTCAAGCGTGGCCTTGCACTCGGAACGCGGCAGGGAACTCCTGTCGCAGAGAATATTCGAAGTCATTGAATCGTGGCCGGAGCCCTATCGCCTTGTCTTCATCCGGTCTCACTACTGGGGAGACACCGCCGAGATGATCTCGGCATCGATGGACATGACCCCCGCCGACGTGTGTCTGATGCTGGAACGTTGTGATCAGATGCTGCGTGCCGCCTTGCGGCCGTTCCGCGAAGAGCGCGGCGATCCTGAGCATGGTCCTCCAGAACGGTTTGGGGTTCCCTCCCGCCAACTGTACTGCTGAAGGCCCTTCCCCCGCACGATTCCTTTGTTCTCTTCCGGGAACGGGTGTGCCGGCCCCCGGCAAATACGTTCAGATTTTCCTACCCTGGACGATATGTAATTGGGAGCGTAGCACCCCCCGCGAGCGAACACAGGATCGAATGATGGAAAACGGTTCCAGCCGAACTGCCGCGGACATCATAGTCCCGGTGCACGACCAGTACATTCACACGCGCGCACTCCTCGAGGGGATCTACCGCTACAGCGATCACCCCTTTCATATCTACGTCATTGACAACGCCTCCAGCGACGAGACGGTCGATCTGGCAAAGATCTACACGCGCGATATCACGGTAGTCCGGAACAGGGAGGACGCCGGGTGGTGCGCGGCTATCAATCAGGGCATCCGCCTCGGAAGCAATCCCTATCTCGTATTCATGCACAACAACGTCGAGGTCGATCAGGGTTGGCTGGGGAACCTCATCACCTTCCTGGAGACTCATCCACGCATTGGAGCCGTGGGCCCGCTGGGTTCCGATCCGCGAGTCTGGCAGTGCGCTGATCGCGTCCGGGAAAAGATAGTCCCCCAGATTCCACGGTTCCTGACCGAGGACATACACGAGCGGAACACGGTTCTGAAGTACCACTTTCACCGGGCAGGCATCCTGGTCGAAGGGGGGCTTGCGTTCTTCTGTGCCGCATTGAGGCGCCGGGCAGTGGAGTCGGTGGGAGACCTTGACGAGGGGTTCGTCAGCGGCGCCGACAGCGAGAGCTACTGCCGCCGGTTACGGAAGGCGGGATACGTTCTGGGGTTGGCCCTGGACACCTACGTGTTGCAGCGCTCTCCGGCCGGTCCGGGTCCGATCCCTGGAGCCGAGGAACGCCATCAGTGCCGGGGACCCGGCGCTGCCCGCCTCAGAGAGAGACACGCCGGCTATTGATGGAACTGGGCACGGCCTCGATGACCGATGAGGCCACACGGCGGGCATGGGGAGACACTCTCGATTTGCCTGCCTGCTACGGAACGTACATGTACCCGCGCCCTCGCACGCTAATGAAGTGCCGCGGCTCTTCTGGTTCCTCTTCGAAATATCGCCTGAGACGGACGATGAAGTTGTCTACCGTCCGCGTCTCCACGTCGGACCGGTAGCCCCAGACGCGCTCCAGTAATTCCGCACGGCTGTGCACGGTGTTCGGCTCCGCCGTGAGCAGCTCCAGCAGGTCCGCTTCCAGGGCCGTGAGCTCCAGGCTGCCGCGCGGCCCCGCGCCGGTAAGCCGATCCAGGTCTATCTTGTAGCCCGCAACCTGAACCTCGCGCGTCGGCCGGTCAGGCCGCAGGTACCAGCGGCTGCGCTGGAGCATGCGCTGGATGCGCAGGAGCAGCTCGGGCAGGTGAAAGGGCTTCACCATATAGTCGTCCGCTCCCAGCTTGAATCCGATAACGCGGTCCCGTTCCGTGGACCGGGCCGTGAGCATGAGGATGGGGAGCTTTTCGTTCCGCCGGCGGACCTGTCGTGCGACCTCCAGGCCATCCATCTCCTCGAGCGTCAGGTCGAGGATAATCAGATCAAATTTTTCACGCTTGAGCAGAGCGAGCGCTTCTTTGCCGCTCGCCGTGGAGCAGATTTCGTACCCTTCCTGCTCCAGGTTAAACTGCAGCGGGCCGGCCAGGTGGGACTCGTCCTCGACGAGCAGGATCCTTGAGGTTTCGCCTGTACCTTTCGACTGCATTGTTCCGTTCACGATGCGCTGTTGGCCTGCGGATGCAGGGACGGGCGTCCCATGGCACTGTACTTGCGAAGGCGCGGCAGCCTCACGCTGAAAGTTGACCCACGGCCCGGGCCCGCACTCCACACCCAGACCCTGCCGCCATGATCCTTCACGATGTGACGGACGATGTAGAGCCCGAGGCCCGTTCCTCTCTTGTGAGAGGGATTGCCTTCGCCGCGCCAGAACATCTTAAACACGTTCTTGAAATCCTTCCGGGCGATCCCTTCGCCGCTGTCGATTACTTCAAGGCGACAACTGCGCAGGTCTCTTTGCAGCCGAACACGTATCGTGGACCCGCGAGGAGAGTAGCGCGCGGCATTCTCGATCAGGTTTGACACGACCACGCGCATCGCCACGCGGTCCATCGCCACGTGTGCATCCGTTCCCTTCTCGAGGAGCACGATGTGCCCGTCCTTCTCGAACAGGTGCCGGTCCTCCTCGAGAAGCGCTTCCACGAAACGCCGCATGCTCGTGGACTCCAGCGAATAGCGGCCGCGCTGTTTCTCGATCCGTGCCGCCCCGAGGATCCGGTTGATGAGGGTGGTAAGCCTCTCCGTGTCGTCGAGCATCATCCCCAGAAATTCCCGGCGCTTCCCGTCGGGAAGGTCCCTGATGACCATCGTTTCCAGCGCAAGCTGAATGGACGCGACCGGCGACTTGAGTTCGTGGGTGACGTTGGAGACGAAACTGCGCTGCATCTGGTTCAGGCGGTGCTGCTTGTTCCAGTAGATGAACATCAGCGTGGCGCCGGCCAGGATAAGGGTCAGCAGGATGCCCCCCTCGATGAGCGGTACCCACCAGCCTTCGAGCACAACCTGGGCCCGCAGCTGTTGAGCCATCTCCTTTACCTGGGCGTTCTTCTCGACATACCACCGGATCCAAACCACCATCAGCAATATCCAGAGCACCTGGATTGACAGGAATATGGTCACCGGGTGGTAGAGCCAACGGGCCTTGATGTGCAGCGCTCTCATGACCCTGCAATTCTACTGCGGGAGTCGCGATGCCACAAACCCTCGCTTGCGGGGGCGAGATGAAGAAGACTACGCGCTCTGCGCCCCAAGGTGAGCCACTTTGCCCCGGGTTACGCTTCAGGGGCGGAGGATTCGAAGGATTTCAGGACCGAACTCCCGAGCCCGCCAGGCCCGCATGCCATCCATCCCGGCCAGGCTGGCATCGTCGGGTGGCGGAGACGCGGCCAGTGCTTCGAGGAGGGAGCCGGGAAAGACAACGCCCACATGAAGCTTAAGCTCTTCGGCCTTCGCCTGCCGCCAGGCC
>JAFNAH010000553.1 GCA_017860075.1 Acidobacteriota bacterium
CTCTCCGGTCCCTTCCCGCGGTTGAACACCAGTTTGTCGGTCACTTCTTCGCACCTTTGCCGGCAGGATCTCCTGCCGGCGACGGACTGAAAGATACCGGGGCAAAGTAAAGCGCTTATTGCGTTGCGCGGGATTTTTGTAAAGGGATGGTAAAATTGGCTGATTTTCGCGGGTTCTACAGCCTAAACTCAACTTGCCTATGAACAAGCCCGACAAATCAGGCGACGCAGCCTCCCAGAACGCACGGATTCTCCTGGTGGACGACGATCCCAAGCTGTGCCGCCTCGTGACCGACTATCTGCGTCCGTTTGGCTTCGAGGCCACCTGCGCCCACACGGGGCCTGAAGGACTGCAGAAAGCGCTGGAAGGCAGCTACCAGGCCGTTATTCTTGATTGCATGCTTCCTGGCCTGGATGGTTTCGAGGTGCTGAAGCAATTGCGGCGGACTTCAACGGTCCCCGTATTGATGCTGACGGCGTTGGGCGAGGAATCCGACCGCATCGTCGGTCTCGAGCTCGGCGCCGACGATTACCTGCCCAAGACCTTCTCTTCGCGCGAGCTGCTGGCCCGCCTGCGTGCCGTCACGCGTCGTTGCGCCATCACGGCCAGCCGGGAGGAGGATGCTCCCGGAGACGAGATTGTTGTGAACGAGCTCCAGCTCAACGGCGCGTCGCGCAAGGCCGCTGTGCGCTGTCAGCCGCTGACACTCACGGCGCTCGAGTTCGACCTGCTCTGGTGCCTGGCACGCTCGGCAGGCCGGGTACTGACACGCGATCATCTGCTGGAGTCGATCGCCGGGCGCGACTACGAAGTATTCGACCGCTCGATCGATGTCCACATCTCCGCGCTGCGCCGCAAGCTCGGCGACGATGCCAGGAATCCGCAGTACATCAAGACGGTGCGCTCAGCGGGCTACATGCTGATGCGGAGCGGCGAGGATTGAATCCCATGCGGTTGCATCGTTCCCTCTATACAAAGATCCTGCTCTGGTTTTTTCTGAACCTGATCGTGCTGGGCGCGGTATTCCTGGTTTTCTTCAACCTTCAGTTCAGGTTCCCCCCGGACTCTCCGCTGTCAGCGGCAACCGGCAGCCGGCTGCGGTTCGTCGCGCGCCTCATTTCCGATGAGTTACGCGCCGTTCCAGGCGACCAGCGGGATGCGATACTGCGGCGGTATTCCGCCTCCTACCAGGTTGAGTTCGTAGTCTGCACCATGACGGGCGAGAGACTTGCCGGTGGGGACACACCATTGCCCGACAGGCTCCGGCAGCAGCTCGCTGCGATGCGCCCGTTTCCATTTCCGCCTGAACGGGGGCCAGGCCCTCGACCGATGGGAGCCACCGATCCGGGTCAGCCTCCCCCCGGGCGGGTCACGCCCGCCGATCGAACCCGGCCGGAAGCCACGCGCCCTGATTCGATCTTCACGGTGAGGACGACGAATCCCACACGTTACTGGTCGGGGGTGTTCTTCCCGTGGTTCGATCAGGAGCAGTCAAGGCCGTCACCCGCAATGCTTCTGGCCGCATCCGATTCCGTGACCGGACACGGGTTATTCTTCGATCTCAAGCCCTGGATCTTCGTGATCGCGACCGTGCTGGCTCTCTCGATCCTCCTCTGGCTGCCCTTTGTCCGGAGCCTCACTCTCTCCATCCGGCAGATGACGGTCGCGGCCGAGCGGATCGCGGAGGAGCATTTCGACACGCGCGTGAACGAAAAGCGTTCGGATGAACTCGGCCGCCTCGGCGCTGCGATCAATCAGATGGCAGGCCGGCTCGAGAACTTCGTGAGCGGCCAGAAACGGTTCCTGGGCAGCATATCGCACGAGCTCAATTCGCCGCTCGCCCGGCTGCAATACGCCCTCGCCATACTTGAAGAACGCGCCGACCCTTCGAACAGCGATTACATCGCAGATGCACAGGAGGAGCTGCAGCTGATGTCTCACCTGGTCAACGAGCTGCTGGCGTTTGCGCGCGCGGGGATAAAGGGCGCGGAGCCTCAACTAAGCACTGTGCGGTTGCTCCCGCTCGTCGAGCAGGTCTGCGCGCGCGAGGCATCCAAGTACGAGGTCAGGATCGGAGTCGATGAGGGAACCGCCGTCCTCGCCCAGCCCGATCTCCTGTCACGCGCCCTCGCAAATGTCCTGCGCAACGCGGCGCGCTACGCCCCCGGCGAGCTGACCGTGACAGCCGAGCGTCAGCAGGATCAGGTCAGAATCGCCATTTCCGATCGTGGTCCAGGCGTACCTCCGGCGGCGCTTCAGAATCTCTTCGAGCCGTTCTATCGCCTCGAGCCCGATCGTGCCCGTGCCACTGGCGGCACCGGCCTTGGCCTGGCGATCGTGAAGGCCTGCGTCGAGGCCTGCCAGGGAACCGTGTCGGCCCGCAATCTCAGTCCCTCCGGACTGGAAGTCAGTATATTGCTGCGGGCAGCATAGAGAGCGGCCTGCCGGGAGGAGGGAGCAATGCGACACTCCTGCTCGGAATCGGTATCGGAATCGCGTCAATGACAACTTCGGTAAAACGTTCCGCGTCGAGAATGGCGTCATGAAGACGGCCTATGACCAGTACGGTCAGTTCAACAACCGGTTCGGGCACATCTTCTATCGCCAGAAGTTCTCTTACTACATCGTTGCCGCGGAATACCGGTTCGTAGGGGAACAGACTCCCGGAGCCCCCGATTGGGCCTTTCGCAACAGCGGTATCATGGTCCACTCCCAGTCCGCTCAGAGCATGAAGAAGGACCAGGACTTCCCCATCTGCATCGAGGTGCAGTTGCTCGGAGGGAGGGACACGGGTGAACGATCCACCGCGAACGTCTGCACGCCGGGCACGAACATCGAGATGGGCGGGAAGCTGATCACGCAGCACTGCATCAACTCCACATCCAAGACCTACCGCGGAGACCAGTGGGTTCGCGTCGAGACGGAGGTGCACGGGGACGAGGAAATCAGGCACATCGTGGAAGGCCAGGTCGTCCTGTCCTATCAGAAACCCCAGATCGGCGGCGGCAACGTCACCAACTATGATCCTGCAGTCAAGAAGGACGGGATGCTGTTGAAGGAGGGCTACATATCGCTCCAGAGCGAGAGCCACCCGATCGAGTTCCGGAAGGTCGAGCTGCTCAACCTGGTCGGCTGCACCGAC
>JAFNAH010000554.1 GCA_017860075.1 Acidobacteriota bacterium
TCGGCTGCTGCATCAACAAAGTCATCACAAAGAACGGACTGACAGCGAACATTGTCCAGACCATCGACAACTGCTGGCTTTCCCTGTAGTTGTTCCCCAGCGCTCCACACCCCGCCATCAGCGTTCCGAAGAGCAGGAATCCCAGCAGGAAAAATACGAGCGCCACTACAAGCTGGCTCCAACGCAGGCCGAGATGCGGGAATGTCATGGCGGCTGGGGTTACCCCAACGGTGATCCAGATCAGCATTTGGCTCAGACCCGCGCCACACAATCCCAAGACCTTGCCTGCCAGCAGCTGGTCTGTTGACACGGAAGAGATGAGGACCTCGATGACCCTGTTCTCCTTCTCCTCGGCGACACTCTGGAGCAGGTACCCCGACGTTCCGATAATGGAAATCATGAAAAAGAGGGTCGCAAAATAGGGAACCGCGAAATCCGCGAATTCCTCAGCAGTACCGGATCCCGAAACCTCTCCGGACTCGGACATCTGAGTCGACTCAATCTCGGGTGGAACCCAGACCCTGCGTCCCAGATCCTCATTCAACTTTCCTTCGAGGATGCTGGCCTGCAGCAGCCGGGATATCGCGCTCCAGCCGGGCCTGCTGTCGGAGAGAAACCCTCCCTTGCGGATTACCAGCCGGATCGAGCCGTCTTTGAGGAAGTCCGGCGGGACGACATAATAGCCGCGGATTTCCTTGTTCAGAAACGCGCTCCTGGCGTCCTCCCGACGGTCGAACTTCCTGATCTCGATCTGGCTGCGCATGAGCGCCATCTTGCTGTCGAAATCCTGCAGGTCCCTCAACGCCGAAAGGCTGTCGACGCCCTTCGCCGGTGCTTTGGGCGCGGGGAATGACGCGCGGACCTTTTCCAGGAGCCCCATATCGACGACACCAGCCTCGTCCACGATTCCGACCGGCAGCGAAGACTTGGCCTCCGAGCGAGCCGCCAGCATACTGCCGACCGCGCTCAGGCCGAAGAGGATCAGGAAGAAGACCGGCATGCCGATTGTCAGGATGATGAACGCCTTGCGGCGAATCGTGGCTATATACTCGCGGCGAGCCACAATCAGGATCTTCTTCATTCTCCCTCCCGGCTGGTTTCACGTGCAACCTTCACGAAAATCTCCTCAAGGGGCGTCATGGCTTTCTGAAAATGCTCGATCCGCACTCCCCGGGCGAGCAGAGCCTTGAGCACCTCAGTCGGCTGGACTCCCTGGGCCGGATACACTTTCAGGAACCGGCCGTTTTCCGCAATGTGGTCGATCTCCGGCAGTGTGCCCGCTATGGGTGAGCAATCGAGCAGAAGCGCAGGCTCCGAATAGCGCCCCAGGATCTCGGCCATCCCCCCGTAAAGAACCTGGACCCCGTCGTTTATCATGAACAGGTGATCACACAACTCCTCCACCTGGTTGATCTGGTGAGTTGAGAGGACGACCGTCTTGCCCTGCTCCTTCGCCTCAGCGAGGAGAGTCTTTGTCAGGCGGACGTTGAGCGGGTCCAGGCCGCTGAAAGGCTCGTCGAGGATAATCACCTCGGGATCGCTGACAAGCGTCGCAGCGATCTGGATCTTCTGCTGGTTCCCCTTGGACAGCTCCTCGATCTTCCGGTCGGCTTCCTCCTCCATGCCAAGCTTCTCGAGGTAGAGCATCACGCGGTCGCGCGCCGCCATCTGCCGCATGCCCTTGAGGCGGGCGAAGTACTCGAGCATGCTCCGGACGGACTCCTTCTTGTACAACCCGCGCTCTTCCGGGAGATAGGTGATGCGATCCTTGTCCGAGCCCGTCAGTGCATGGCCTTCGTAGAGAATCATGCCGGAGTCCGGCTTGATGATGTCCATGATCATGCGGATCAGGGTCGTCTTGCCGGCCCCGTTCGGGCCCAGCAGCCCGAAGACCGTGCCCTCTGAAATTCTTGCGGACGTTCTGGAGCGAGATCTTGTTCATATTGACTCAGTATAGGATACGGACCATGGAAGCATTTATTCGAGATGACAGCCGGATTCAGCCGATGCCGAGGATCTTCTTCAACCCGGCCTCGAGCGGGGGAACGCAGATCAGGCAATGACGCGCGTCGATGCGGCCGTCGCCTGCACGGGTTATGAATCGCGCGCCGCATTCGCGGGAGATTATTGCCGCAGGGGCGTAGTCCCACTCCATCCCGTTCCCGCTCAGCCAGATATCCGCTTTGCCCCGGGCCAGCATCGCCACATCGTAGCAACCGCTGTATCCGCGCACCGTCCAGCAGTTCTCCGTCAGGTAACGCACCGCGTCGGGCGGCCAGGCGTTCCAGACCTCCTGGAAACCGCTGATCATCAGGATCGACTTCTCGATACTGGAGATCCCGGACGCCCTGATACGCTCACCGTTCCAATAACAGCCTGCGCCTTCAGCCGCGTAACACGTTTCATCCAGGCAGGGGAAATGGATAACGCCCACGACGACCTGCCCGTCGACTTCGAGCGCGACCTGGATCGACCAGAAGGGAAGTCGCCGGATGAAATCGCGCGTCCCATCGACAGGATCGATTATCCACCGCCGGCCTGTGCGCGAGGGAATAGACGTTCCCTCTTCACCCAGGATGCCGTCGCCCGGAAACCGCTCTGAGATCAGCCTGCGCAGCAGCGCCTCGCTCTCACGATCGGCAATTGTTACGGGTGACTGATCATCTTTCTCATCGGCCGTAATCTCCTGCGCGTAATACTTTAACGTCAGCTCACCCGCACTACGGGCGAAACTCAGCGCGGCGTCGAGGTCATGTTCGTAGGGCATGACATCATCATACCTTATTCAGGTTCCCGTGAGGCGCGTCTCCGACGCGCCTCGGCGCCTCAGAGAGGCGCCGCACGGCGATGGGAGGGAGACGCGTCGCACGGCGGGGCAAGGATACGACGCGCCTCGGCGCCTTGTCGTCGCACGTGGACGTTGAGGAGGCGCACCGCACGGCGATCTGGGACACAAGGGTCGTGATTGGTTTATCATGTGGCCATGACGCACATTGACTGGCTGGTGCTGACCGCTGCAAATTCTGTCCAGGCTCGAGCTTATACCGCACAGCTCAAGGCGCGCGCGAAGCGTGGGATGTTCGCGCCGCCTTCCCGGTGGAGCGTGATTCCCGATCCCGGCGAGCGGCGCGTCGGCTCGGGAGGCTCAACCCTGTGGGTGCTCTTCAAGCTCGCGAACGCCCTGGTGCGCTCCCGCCCGGACGCACGCGCCATCCGTCAGCTTTTCGAGGGCCGGAGGATTCTCATCATCCATTCGGGCGGCGAAAGTCGCCGGCTCTGCGCCTATGCCGCCCAGGGCAAGATCTTCCTTCCACTTCCATGCAGCACTCCGAACGGACACCCTGCAACCCTCTTCGACCTGATCGTGACCGATCTCGCAGGACTGCCGGCACCTCCGGGCGGCCAGGTCCTGATCGCCGCGGGAGACGTGCTCTTGAGCTTTGATCCCGCCGCTGTTGATTTCACAAAGCCGGGAGTCACCGGGGTTGCCTACCCGGGCCCGATGGAGCGCGGCAGTCGTCACGGTGTCTACGTTGCCGGGCCCGATGGCTGCGTGCACGATTTCATCCAGAAGCCGGATGAGAACACGGCACGGGCGCGCGGTGCCATCGATGCCGTGGGCCGCGTCCTCGTCGACACAGGTCTGGTGAGCCTGGACCCGGCTTCGGTAGAACTCTGGCTGGAAAGTGCGGGTGCGCAGTTCCGCAGCGGGGAAATCACCGCCGGTTCAGGGCTCCTCGGCGACCTCGGGAACGGGGAGTCCCCCCCGATCGATCTCTATCAGCACCTCCTGATGACCATGGCACCTGCTTTGGACATTTCATCCTACCTGGAGGCTTTGATAACGCCGCAGGGAAAGGGCAACGCCCGGCACTTGCGACAACTCGAACGCCTGTACCGGGCACTCCACCGGCATCCATTTCACGTCAACGTCCTCCCCTACTGCGATTTCTTCCACATCGGCAGCAGCCAGGAGCTGCTATCCAACGTAGGCACTCTCAGCCGAACCGCCAGGACGCACCGTTTCTCCAACTTCGACCGGTCGTTTGTGGCTGATCACGCGTCGCTCGAGGGGTCATTTGTCTACAACAGTATCCTCGAATCCGCCCAGATCAGTGCCGAACAGGGAGTGTTGCTTGAGTCCGTGCACGCCCGCTGCCCGGTGGAACTCTCCGGACGGAACATCGTTGTCGGATGGCCGCAGGAAGCACGCGTCCCCCTTCGCCTGCCCGAAGGTTGGGGGATGGTCTGCCTGCCGGTC